>NZ_JARD01000015.1:0-228048 GCF_000708345.1 Microbacterium sp. Cr-K32
TTGTCTAAAAGGAGTCCGGCGGTGTCCTACTCTCCCACAGGGTCCCCCCTGCAGTACCATCGGCGCTGTGAGGCTTAGCTTCCGGGTTCGGAATGTAACCGGGCGTTTCCCTCACGCTATGGCCGCCGAAACACTATTGATGTTTCAATCAAACACATAACAAAGTCATTGTTGTTATGCGGTTCTCGACCGTACATCGAGAACCACTCAGTGGACGCGTAGCACCAACAAACGGTGTGTTATCAAGTCATCGGCTTATTAGTACCAGTCAGCTGCATGCATTACTGCACTTCCACATCTGGCCTATCAACCCAGTAGTCTGGCTGGGAGCCTCTCACCCGAAGGTATGGAAATCTCATCTTGAGGCCGGCTTCCCGCTTAGATGCTTTCAGCGGTTATCCATCCCGAACGTAGCTAATCAGCGGTGCTCCTGGCGGAACAACTGACACACCAGAGGTTCGTCCAACCCGGTCCTCTCGTACTAGGGTCAGATCCTCTCAAATTTCCTACGCGCGCAGCGGATAGGGACCGAACTGTCTCACGACGTTCTAAACCCAGCTCGCGTACCGCTTTAATGGGCGAACAGCCCAACCCTTGGGACCTACTCCAGCCCCAGGATGCGACGAGCCGACATCGAGGTGCCAAACCATGCCGTCGATATGGACTCTTGGGCAAGATCAGCCTGTTATCCCCGAGGTACCTTTTATCCGTTGAGCGACAGCGCTTCCACAAGCCACTGCCGGATCACTAGTCCCGACTTTCGTCCCTGCTCGACCTGTCAGTCTCACAGTCAAGCTCCCTTGTGCACTTACACTCGACACCTGATTGCCAACCAGGTTGAGGGAACCTTTGGGCGCCTCCGTTACTTTTTGGGAGGCAACCGCCCCAGTTAAACTACCCACCAGGCACTGTCCCTGAACCGGATTACGGTTCGAAGTTAGATATCCAGAGTGACCAGAGTGGTATTTCAACAATGACTCCACACGAACTAGCGTCCATGCTTCAAAGTCTCCCACCTATCCTACACAAGCCACACCGAACACCAATACCAAGCTGTAGTAAAGGTCACGGGGTCTTTCCGTCCTGCTGCGCGTAACGAGCATCTTTACTCGTAATGCAATTTCGCCGAGTTCGCGGTTGAGACAGTTGGGAAGTCGTTACGCCATTCGTGCAGGTCGGAACTTACCCGACAAGGAATTTCGCTACCTTAGGATGGTTATAGTTACCACCGCCGTTTACTGGGGCTTAAATTCTCAGCTTCGCCTTGCGGCTAACCGGTCCTCTTAACCTTCCAGCACCGGGCAGGCGTCAGTCCGTATACATCGTCTTGCGACTTGGCACGGACCTGTGTTTTTAGTAAACAGTCGCTACCCACTAGTCTCTGCGGCCTCCAAACGCTTTCGGGAGTAAATCCCTATACGCCGAAGGCCCCCCTTCTCCCGAAGTTACGGGGGCATTTTGCCGAGTTCCTTAACCACGATTCTCTCGATCTCCTTGGTATTCTCTACCTGACCACCTGAGTCGGTTTGGGGTACGGGCGGCTAGAACCTCGCGTCGATGCTTTTCTTGGCAGCATAGGATCACCCACTTTTTATCCGCATCGTGTCTCAGCCTATGTGAATCGCGGATTTGCCTACGACTCGGCCTACGCACTTGCACCAGGACAACCATCGCCTGGCTTGGGCTACCTTCCTGCGTCACACCTGTTAATACGCTAACCGCACCAGAATGGGGTCGTGCGCTAGGCCCAGAGCGTCACCCCGAAGGGATCAGTCACTGGGATTCAGACACTTAGCACTACTGGATTAGCTTGGGCGGTTCTTCGCCGGTACGGGAATATCAACCCGTTGTCCATCGACTACGCCTGTCGGCCTCGCCTTAGGTCCCGACTTACCCAGGGAAGATTAGCTTGACCCTGGAACCCTTGGTCTTTCGGAGGACGTGTTTCTCACACGTCATTCGCTACTCATGCCTGCATTCTCACTCGTGTAGCCTCCACGGCTGGTTTACACCGCCGCTTCGCTGGCCACACGACGCTCTCCTACCCATCAACACGGCTGGACCACGAAGGCCTACCAATAATGTCAATGCCACAACTTCGGTGGCGTGCTTGAGCCCCGTTACATTGTCGGCGCGGAATCACTTGACCAGTGAGCTATTACGCACTCTTTCAAGGGTGGCTGCTTCTAAGCCAACCTCCTGGTTGTCAAGGCAACTCCACATCCTTTCCCACTTAGCACGCGCTTTGGGACCTTAGTTGGTGGTCTGGGTTGTTTCCCTCTCGACTATGAAGCTTATCCCCCACAGTCTCACTGCTGCGCTCTCACTTACCGGCATTCGGAGTTTGGCTGACGTCAGTAACCTTGTAGGGCCCATCGGCCATCCAGTAGCTCTACCTCCGGCAAGAAACACGCAACGCTGCACCTAAATGCATTTCGGAGAGAACCAGCTATCACGAAGTTTGATTGGCCTTTCACCCCTATCCACAGCTCATCCCCTCAGTTTTCAACCTAAGTGGGTTCGGTCCTCCACGACGTCTTACGGTCGCTTCAACCTGGCCATGGATAGATCACTTCGCTTCGGGTCTAGGACATGCGACTGAATCGCCCTATTCAGACTCGCTTTCGCTACGGCTACCCCACACGGGTTAACCTCGCCACATATCGCTAACTCGCAGGCTCATTCTTCAAAAGGCACGCTGTCACCCCTACTAAGGAGGCTCCAACGGTTTGTAAGCAAACGGTTTCAGGTACTATTTCACTCCCCTCCCGGGGTACTTTTCACCTTTCCCTCACGGTACTTGTCCGCTATCGGTCATCTGGGAGTATTTAGGCTTATCAGGTGGTCCTGACAGATTCACACGGGATTTCACGGGCCCCGTGCTACTTGGGATACTCTTCGCGCCAAGAGAGGCATTTCGACTACGGGGTTGGCACCCTCTATGACCGGCCTTTCAAGACCGTTCGTCTATACCTTCTTGTAACGCCGCCACCTCGGCAGAGATGACTGAAAAGTCCCACAACCCCCAACGTGCAACGCCTGCCGGCTATCACACACGCTAGGTTTAGCCTGTTCCGGTTTCGCTCGCCACTACTAACGGAATCGCGGTTGCTTTCTCTTCCTGTGGGTACTGAGATGTTTCACTTCCCCACGTTCCCTCTACCCGCCCTATATATTCAGGCGGGAGTCACTAGGTCGGCACGCCGCCCAGCGGGGTTTCCCCATTCGGACACCCTCGGATCAAAACTTGCTTATCAGTTCCCCGAGGCTTATCGCAGATTGCTACGTCCTTCTTCGGCTCCAGATGCCAAGGCATCCACCGTTTGCTCTTAAAGACTTGAAATCACATGAGTTTGAATCAAAAACTCGACCCCATCCGAAGATGGAATCTGAAATTGACTAATGATCTTTAAGATCATCTTGTGCAACTGACCGAAGCCAGCTGCAAGATGCTCGCGTCCACTGTGTAGTTCTCAAAGTACGGGCGGTGCCCCTATCCACAACCCCACACGGGGGAAACAGAAAGAGGCCCAGAGGTTCAGACCAGATCCCGAAAGATCCGCATCCGGTCCCTCAGGACCCAACAGCGTGCAGGTGCGACATCCGCCACCCTCCCCGTTCCAACCACCGAAGTGGCGTACTGGAGAAGAACAGCATCCTTCGCACCATGTCAAATGTTCCACCCATGAGCTCCCAGCGAGAAACGAACGTTCTCGATCTGGGTTCTGGACACCCGAAAGTGTCAGATGCTCCTTAGAAAGGAGGTGATCCAGCCGCACCTTCCGGTACGGCTACCTTGTTACGACTTAGTCCTAATTACCGATCCCACCTTCGACGGCTCCCTCCACAAGGGTTAGGCCACCGGCTTCAGGTGTTACCGACTTTCATGACTTGACGGGCGGTGTGTACAAGACCCGGGAACGTATTCACCGCAGCGTTGCTGATCTGCGATTACTAGCGACTCCGACTTCATGAGGTCGAGTTGCAGACCTCAATCCGAACTGGGACCGGCTTTTTGGGATTCGCTCCACCTCGCGGTATTGCAGCCCTTTGTACCGGCCATTGTAGCATGCGTGAAGCCCAAGACATAAGGGGCATGATGATTTGACGTCATCCCCACCTTCCTCCGAGTTGACCCCGGCAGTATCCCATGAGTTCCCACCATTACGTGCTGGCAACATAGAACGAGGGTTGCGCTCGTTGCGGGACTTAACCCAACATCTCACGACACGAGCTGACGACAACCATGCACCACCTGTTTACGAGTGTCCAAAGAGTTGACCATTTCTGGCCCGTTCTCGTATATGTCAAGCCTTGGTAAGGTTCTTCGCGTTGCATCGAATTAATCCGCATGCTCCGCCGCTTGTGCGGGTCCCCGTCAATTCCTTTGAGTTTTAGCCTTGCGGCCGTACTCCCCAGGCGGGGAACTTAATGCGTTAGCTGCGTCACGGAATCCGTGGAATGGACCCCACAACTAGTTCCCAACGTTTACGGGGTGGACTACCAGGGTATCTAAGCCTGTTTGCTCCCCACCCTTTCGCTCCTCAGCGTCAGTTACGGCCCAGAGATCTGCCTTCGCCATCGGTGTTCCTCCTGATATCTGCGCATTCCACCGCTACACCAGGAATTCCAATCTCCCCTACCGCACTCTAGTCTGCCCGTACCCACTGCAGGCCGGAGGTTGAGCCTCCGGATTTCACAGCAGACGCGACAAACCGCCTACGAGCTCTTTACGCCCAATAATTCCGGATAACGCTTGCGCCCTACGTATTACCGCGGCTGCTGGCACGTAGTTAGCCGGCGCTTTTTCTGCAGGTACCGTCACTTTCGCTTCTTCCCTGCTAAAAGAGGTTTACAACCCGAAGGCCGTCGTCCCTCACGCGGCGTTGCTGCATCAGGCTTGCGCCCATTGTGCAATATTCCCCACTGCTGCCTCCCGTAGGAGTCTGGGCCGTGTCTCAGTCCCAGTGTGGCCGGTCACCCTCTCAGGCCGGCTACCCGTCGACGCCTTGGTGAGCCATTACCTCACCAACAAGCTGATAGGCCGCGAGCCCATCCCCAACCGAAATTCTTTCCAGACGCAGACCATGCGGTCACGTCACATATCCAGTATTAGACGCCGTTTCCAGCGCTTATCCCAGAGTCAGGGGCAGGTTGCTCACGTGTTACTCACCCGTTCGCCACTGATCCCACAGAGCAAGCTCCGTGTTCACCGTTCGACTTGCATGTGTTAAGCACGCCGCCAGCGTTCATCCTGAGCCAGGATCAAACTCTCCGTAAAAAAGAAATGCATACCCCACCGGGAAAACGGTGACGCAGCGAGTTTGATGCTGACCAAAGAGACAAATTCATTGCTGACTTCATCCATTGCCAACCCCACAAGGAGGTTGGTCTTTGATCCAAAGGAATTCTCAACTAGCCGAAGCTAGACGAGGATAATTTGGCATTTGACAAGTGCACGCTGTTGAGTTCTCAAGGATCGGATGCTCCCACGACCCAGCCATCACAGCCAGGCCCGAAGGGCAACTTCTCTATCTTACCCACTCTCTCTTGCTTGTCAAATCGGCGCGCCGCGCGGATCGAAGATCCGCAGCGCAGCTGATGACAGCCGCAGAAGAGGTGGAGTCCCTATCCTAGACGCAAGCGCCTGATCTCTCAAGTGAGAGTGGATCGGGAGTGGTTCTCCGCTTGAGGGGGGTGAAGCTCTTGGCTCCTCCGCGTCCCTGTGGGGCGAACAAGTAATAAGTTACGTGGATCTCGGGGTTCTGGCAAATCGGGCCACACCACCCGGGCGTGTCGCTGGTGCTCTCTCCCATGTTTCCGCCGGATCAGGAGTAGTTTCCGCCCTCTGTGGGGGTCGGGAGTACGATCGCGCCATGCCTGCATCTGCGGATTTCCGCCCGGTCGTTCCCCCGCACGATGAAGCCTCGGGGAATGGTGACGCGGGCGCCGCGCTGCTCGATCGCGTGCGGCGTGAACTCGGGATCGACCGTGGCTCGACGGTGCTCCCGCCTCCCCCGACTGTCCCGCTTCCCTCCCGACTGGCCACCGGCACGCTGGCGTGGGCGAGCGTCAGCGCGGCGGTTCTCGCGGCTGGCTGTTCCCCCGTCTCGCTGGATCCGGCCCGCGTCGCCATCGCCTACCGGAGCGACCGCGTGCTCACGATCGATGGCGACGCTCCCCCGGTCTGGTCCCCGTACTCCGGGTTCTGGGAGACCACCGACGGATGGGTCCGCACGCACGGGAACTACCCGCATCACGCTGCCGCGCTGCGTGCGGGACTCCACCTGCGAGAAGACGCCGATCCGGCTGCCGTTCGTGTTGCACTCGCGGAGCGGAGGACAGCGACGGCCGTCTCCGACATCACATCCGCCGGCGGTCTGGCTGTTCCTGTCGCCGTCGAGAGGCCCGCCGTCGATCGGGCACTGCGCGAACGACCACTCCTCGAGGTCAGCCGGGTGGATGAGGAATCCGCCTCGCACCCCCGTCGATCGGAGCTCACGGCGACGTCACCCGGTTCCCTCCCCCTGAGCGGCATGCGCGTGCTCGATCTGACGCGCGTCATCGCGGGGCCGGTCTGCACGCGGACCCTCGCTCTTCTCGGCGCCGACGTCTTGCGCATCGATCCCCCGCATCTGCCGGAACCGGCGTGGCAGCATCTCGATACCGGCCACGGCAAACGATCCGCCATACTCGACGCACGCAGTGCCCGACTCCAGGAGTTGCTGGCCGAAGCCGATGCCGTGGTCCTCGGCTACCGACCGGCCGCTCTCGACAGACTCGGGCTGCATCCGGAGCTGCTCGCGCGCCGACACCCTGGGCTCATCGTCGCGCAACTCAGCGCCTGGGGTACGGAGAGTCCGAACCGCGCCGGCTTCGACAGCCTCGTGCAGGCCGAATCCGGCATCTCGCGCATCGAGTCCGCGGAAGGCGGGCGTCCAGGAGCGCTCCCGGCGCAGGCCCTCGATCACAGCGCCGGGTATCTTCTCGCCGCCGCGGTGACCACGCTGCTCAGGCGGCGGTCACGGGAGGGAGGGTCACGGATCGTGCGCACGTCACTGCGTCGCATCGCCGCGGAGCTGCTCGGGATGCCGCGCCGTGGAGACCCCGCAGCCGAGGTCGAGTTCGACGTTCGGCCGCACCTCGCGCGATTCGATGTCGACGGGAGCGCCCTCGTGACGGCGCGACCCGCTCTGCCGGGTTTCGAGTTCCGGGCCCCGCATCCCTGGGGATCGGATCAGCCCGTCTGGTGACGGCCGCGCACCGACAGCGCGACGCAGAGGACGAACGTGATCGCGCCCCACAGCGCACATGCCGGAGGAAGAACCCGGTAGGCGAGGTGCTGGACGGTGAACTCCGCGTCGAGCGGACCGAAGACGACGAGTCCACCGACCCAGGCGGCGAGCAGGATCACGGGAAGCGACACCCACCATGACACACGCAGCCAGGTGGGTACCGACTGCGTGATTGCGCGACGCGGAGCCTGCCGACGCAGCCACAGGAGCGCCCAGACACCGATGATGGCGAGGCCCACCAGGCTCGACCCGTGCTGAAGCCACTTGAAACCGGGGAGCGGACCCCACATCTCATCGAGCCCGGGAATCAGACCGACGCCCCATCGTCCCTCGTGCGTGAAGAGGTCCCACACGATGTGCGAGAGCACCCCGATCGCGAGCGACGCGGCGAGCAGGACCGGATACGCGCGCTTCTGACCGATGCCGACCGCCGCTCGTGCTGCCGTGGCCCCGCGATCGGTCCAGTCCTCGGGCAGCCGCCGCGCCACCCACAGCGGACCGAGTTCGGGAACCGCCGGACGCAAGACGACCCGCCAGATCAGGAACAGTGCGAACGCGAGCAGCGCGGTCCACACGACGTTGCCGAACGTATGCGTGAACGAGTAGTTCAGTCCGACACCCCGCACGAACAGTGGCAGGTCAGGCGCCATCGCGCCGATCGCGATCGCCGCCGGCACCAGCGGCGTGCGGACGAACGGCAGCGCGACCAAAGCGTGACTGGCGGTGAACGGCATCCGACCCTGCTACCCGAAGACCTCTGCTGCCGACAGCCGGGGACTCAGCCGAGGAAGACGCCGGCGAGGGTCTTTTTGCCGCGGCGGAGCACGGAGACTCCTCCGGGAAGGGTGCCCTGGACCGCGGCTGTCTCGTCTTCGACCCGTTCGCCGTCGAGAGTGACGCCACCCTGCGTGATCGCACGCCTGGCTTCGGACAGGCTCGCCACCAGACCGGTCGACACCAAGACCTCGACCACCGGTGCACCGAGAGCGACCGTCGCGTTCGGAAGCTCCTCCAGAGCGGTGCGCAGCGTGCCGGCATCGAGCGCGGTCAGATCACCCTGCCCGAACAGTGCCTCGGACGCGGCGATCACGGCCGCAGTCGCCTCGACACCATGCACCGTCGCGACGACCTCGAGGGCGAGCCGCTTCTGCGCAGCCCGACGGAACGGCTCGGTCGCCACGAGTTCGGCATATTCCTCGATCTCGGCTCTGCCGAGGAAGGTGAACACCTTCAGGCGATCGATCACGTCGGCGTCGGTCGTGCTCAGCCAGAACTGGTACATCCGGTACGGGCTGCACATGTCGGCATCGAGCCAGATGGCATTGCCCTCGCTCTTGCCGAACTTGGTGCCGTCGCTGTTCGTGATGAGCGGCGTGCCGATGGCATGCACCGACGCTCCCTCGGCACGACGGATGAGGTCAGTACCACTGGTGAGATTGCCCCACTGATCCGAGCCGCCGGTCTGCAGCACGCAGTCGTACTGCCGGTACAGCTCGAGGAAGTCCATGCCCTGCAGGATCTGGTAGCTGAACTCGGTGTAGCTGATGCCCTCGTCGGAGTTCAGGCGCGCGGCGACCGCATCCTTCTTGAGCATCGTGCCGACACGGAAGTACTTGCCGATCTCGCGCAGGAAGTCGATCGCGCTCAGCGGGGCCGTCCAGTCGAGGTTGTTCACGATGCGGGCGGCGTTGTCGCCCTCGAAGCTGAGGTAGCGCTCGACCTGCGTGCGCAGGCGACCGACCCAGTCCTCGACCGTCTCCCGAGTGTTCAGCGTGCGCTCGGCCGTGGGGCGCGGATCTCCGATGAGTCCGGTCGAGCCGCCGACGAGGCCGAGGGGCTTGTGGCCGGCGAGCTGGATGCGGCGCAGCGTCAACAGCTGCACGAGGTTGCCCAGGTGCAGGCTGGGAGCCGTCGGATCGAACCCGCAGTAATACGTGATGGGGTCTCCCGCGAGCAGGGCGCGCAGCGCCTCCTGGTCGGTGGACACATGGACCAGACCACGCCACACGAGTTCGTCCCACACGTTCTCGAACGTGGGATCGATCGCCTGGGGTGCGGTCGTCAGAGCGGGAGTTGACACGCGCTCCAGGCTATCAGCGCAGCGCACCGGCGAAACGACTCACACCGGCCCGTCGAGAAGAGTGATCTCGTCCGCAGACAGAGAGATCGACGCGGCATCCATCGCGACGTCGAGCTGATCGACCCTGCTGCCGCCGAGGATCGGGCGGATGCCGCGGGCCAGCTGCCAGGCCAGCACGATCTGCCCCCGTCCGAGCCCTCGCGCCGCCGCGACCTCGCCCAGCACCGCGAGCCGACCTGCGGTTCCGGGATGGTCGTACACCGGGGGCACGGGCTTCGCGGGATTGTCATAGGCCCCCGAGAGCAGGGGCGTGTACGCCCAGATCTCGAGCCCGTTCGCCAGGGCGAAGTCGCGCTGCTCATCGCTCAACACACCGAAAGGATGGGCGACCCCGGGGGGAAGCGTTCCCGGTCGCGTGCGCAGGTACGTGCTGTTCAACTGGAACGCGTCGATGGGAACGCTGCCGATGGACCTGGCGTGCGCACGGGCGCGCTCGATGCGCCAGGCCGGGTGGTTCGAGGCACCGACGCGGCTCACGGTGCCATCTGCGGTGAGCGCCGCGAGAGCGTCCACGGTCTCCTCGATCGCGACGGCCCGATCCTCCTGGTGCAGCCACAGCAGGTCGATCCTGTCGACGCCCAGACGCGCGAGGCTCCCGTCGACAGCAGCGCGGATGGCTCGCGGGGAGAGCCCTGTCCGATGTTCGGGCCAGGACCCGGGCCACAGGGGTTCGGCACCGACCTTCGTCGAGATGCGGACCTGTGCTCGCGCCTGCGGTCGCGCCGCGAGCCAGCGTCCGAGAACCTCCTCGGAGGCTCCCCCCTGCCCCGTGTCGCTCACCCAGAAGCTGTAGCAGTCGGCGGTGTCGATCCAGATGCCGCCGCGCTCGACGAAGCGGTCGAGCAGTGCGAATGAGGTCTCCTCGTCGACGAGCGTGCCGAAGGACATCGCTCCGAGGACGAGCGGGGATGCAGAGGCGTTCCGGTTGGTCATGACCTCACTGTGCAACCTGGAGTGCGCTCCAGGTCAAGTCCTATGCTCGGTTCATGACCACCTACACGCCGGCGGAGGCTGCGGCACGCTCCGGATTCAGCATCGACACGCTCCGGTACTACGAGCGCGAGGGCATCCTGCCCGCCGTGTCCCGCACCGCGGGCGGACATCGGGCGTACACCGACACCGAGCTCGGACTTCTGGAGTTCCTCAAGTGCCTTCGCGAGACGGGCATGCCCGTGGAACGCCTGCGTCGCTACGGCCGGCTCTGCCAACGCGAGGACACCGTCCCCGAGCGGATAGCGCTCCTCGAGGAGCACGCCGCGACGGTCGAGAAGCAACTCGCCGACGTTCTCGCGCAGCAGCGGCGTCTGGTGGAGAAGCTGGACTGGTACCGGTCGAGAGGCTGAACTGCCGTCAGCTGTGCGCGGCCCACCACACGAGGAACGCGGCGCCGAGGGCGATCACCCAGCTCACCAGGCTGCCGACGAGGAAGTACTCCGCGCGGGCCCCGGTCTCGCCGTCGCGCGAGATCTCCGGGAATCGGACGATGCCCTTCGCCGCGAGCATCGCGGCCAGGATCGGATAGGCCGCAGCGAGAGTGAGGATCAGGACGAGGATGCGCTCCAGCGGTCCGATCAGTCGTCCGCCCTTGAATCCGCTGCGCGGATCTCGGGGCGCTGCCACCGGGAGCGTCGCCGACATCGCGACAGCATCCTCCGTGGCGTCGTCGGAGACACCATCGACCGTCTCGGAAGCCACCGGGGTCTCGGCGGCCGCGACAGTCCCCCTCGACGCGCTCGCTGCCGGGTCTGCCGGGTCCGCCGGGAGCCAGGTGTGCTCCCCGTCGAGCGCCGCACGCACCACGAGATTCGAAGACTCGAGGAGGAAGACCCCGGCCCCCAGCGCCAGCAGCGCGAGGTCGAAGGGGACCTCACCGAACGGCGATCGGAGGTGCCAGATCGCGCCGATCAGACCGGCGTCAGCACGGGCACCGAGCCCGACGACGGCGCCGACGCTCACGACCGCGAGCAGCACGGCGGGCCAGAACCCCAGCGGGGCGGGGCGTCCGGTGGGCATGCACCACACCCAGAGGGCACCGGCAACGATCGCGAGCACCATGGGAAGGAGCGCGTCGCTGACGCTGCCGAGCAGGAGCAGGATGACAGCGACGGAGAGATACCCGATCCAACGGCGCGGTGCGAACTGACGCACCAGGTCGGCGGCGCCGACCGCCAGCAGGATGAATCCG
The DNA here is from genome assembly GCF_000708345.1 of Microbacterium sp. Cr-K32. Lineage (NCBI taxonomy): Bacteria > Bacillati > Actinomycetota > Actinomycetes > Micrococcales > Microbacteriaceae > Microbacterium > Microbacterium sp. Cr-K32. The sequence continues at coordinate 11,621 of NZ_JARD01000015.1, forward strand.
GCGACGATCATGCGCGCTCGCCTCGGAGCGCGGCGACGCCCTCGATGAGTGCGGCCGTACCCGCTGTGCGCAGCGACTTCGAAACGCTGGGCTGTGTGATCCCCTCTTCGGTCGCGAGCTCCTGCTGCGATCGACCGAGCAGACGACCGTAGGTGAGCCGTCGTTCCCGCTCGCTCATCGCGCCGACCACCTCGTCGCGGACGAGGAGATAGGCGTTCGATGCGGCGATCGTGCTCTCCATGACCTCATCCTGCCCCGGGGCTCCGACAATCCAGGATCTCGTGCGCGGCACGGCGCGACCCTCACGGGCGTGCACGGTCTCGATCGCCGCGCGGGCCGCATACCACCCCGGTCCGTCGGCGAGCTCGCGATGGACCGACTCGACAGGACGCACCTCCCCCACACCGATGCCGAAGCGGAAGGCGATGCCGTCGGGCAATCGCAGCTGGATCATCAGCAGCGACACCATCGCGTCGCTCAGATCGCGGTAGACACCCTGCTGCTCGTCTCCTACGGTGGGCGTGAGCGGCTGCGTCGCCAGCGGGAGGTCGACCTCCACCGCGGCTATGGTGTCGTCGAGGACGCGTTGCGCGGCGGTGCGATCGTCGAGTCGGCGAGACCCCACGATGTCAGCGAGTACCGCGATGACCATGGCATAACCATAACACGAATAATGCTCGACTTATGCGCTTATCGGCTATATCTTGAGAACATGCCTGAATCGCACATGATCCCCTGGTCTCAGGGCACCTGGACCAACGCCCCCGCCTCCCCGTCCACCCTCCCCGACGGTTCGGCTCCGCTCGACATCACCGCCGTGGAAAGCAGCGATGCCTGGCGGCACACCGCCTACGGCTTCGTGCACGATAACGAGCACGCTCTCCTCGCCCCGCTCGCGGTGGGCGAGGCCATGGAGGTCGCTTTCCGGGCCCCGTGGGACGGGCAGTTCGACCAGGCGGGCGTATTCGTGCGCATCGACGACGAGCACTGGGTCAAGACCGGCCTGGAATACGCCGATGATCACCTCGGGCTCGGCGCCGTGGTCACCGCGGGAGGCTCCGACTGGTCGGTCGGCCACGTCGACGAATGGTTCGAGAGCGAGATCACGGTGCGTGTCAGCCGCTGGGCGGACTCCGTGATCGTGCGTGCCCGCGCCGACGACGGACCATGGCGACTGGTGCGGGTCGCGCCGTTCGACGGGCAGTCCGCAGCTGCAGCCGGCCCCTTCCTCGCGGCGCCCACCCGGGCCGGACTCACCGTCCGCTTCACCCGCTGGGAGCGGTCGGCGGCCGACGCCGAGCTGCACTGAACCGCCGCGGACCGGCCGCCGACGCCTTCGGCTAGAGGCCGAGGGCGTGGGCGGCGGCCTGCGCGCGCGAGACCAGCTCGGCACGCTGCTCCGCGACCCGCACAGGGGCGGTCCCCCCGGCGCCGGTGCGCGATGCGACCGAACCCTCGATCGTCAGGACTTCGCGCACCTCGGGCACGAGATGCGGCGACACCGACAGCAACAGCTCGTCGGAGGCGTCCTCCAGCCCGATCCCCTGCTCCTCGCACGCACGCACGAGCGCACCCGAGATCTCATGGGCATCACGGAAGGGCACCCGGCGCTTCACGAGCCATTCCGCGACATCCGTCGCGAGAGAGAAGCCCTGCGGAGCCAGAGCTGCCATCCGTTCGGTGTCGAAACGCAGCGTCGCGATCATGCCCGCGAAGGCGGGGAGCACCACCTCGAGGGTCTGAACCGAGTCGAACACCGGCTCCTTGTCCTCCTGCAGATCGCGATTGTACGCGAGCGGAAGGCCCTTGAGCGTGGCCAGCAGACCGGAGAGGTTGCCGATGAGGCGACCCGACTTGCCGCGAGCGAGCTCGGCGATGTCGGGATTCTTCTTCTGCGGCATGATGCTCGAACCCGTGGAGTAGCCATCGTCGAGCGTGACGAAACCGAACTCGCGGGTGTTCCAGAGGATGATCTCCTCGGAGAGACGCGAGATGTCGACCCCGGTCATCGCCGTGATGAACGCGAACTCCGCCACGACGTCGCGGGCCGCGGTGCCGTCGAGGGAGTTCTCGGCCGGGCGGTCCAGACCCAGCTCCGTCGCCACGAGCGTCGGATCGAGACCGAGCGTGGAACCGGCCAGCGCTCCCCCGCCGTACGGTGAGACGCCGGCACGACGCCGCCAGTCCACGAGGCGTTCGAGTTCGCGCACCAGCGGCCAACCGTGGGCCTGCAGGTGATGGGCGAGCAGCACCGGCTGCGCATGCTGCAGGTGCGTGCGTCCGGGCAGGATCGCGGCGGGATGTGCTTCGGCCTGGGCCACCAGCGCGTCGACCACCCGCAGGATGTCACGGGCGATCACCCGCGCATGATCGATCAGGTACATGCGCACGAGGGTGGCGATCTGGTCGTTGCGGCTGCGACCGGCGCGCAGGCGCCCGCCCAGCTCCGGCCCGAGCTCGGCGATCAACGCCTGCTCGAGCGCACCGTGCACGTCCTCGTCGGTCGGCACCGGTCGCAGCGTGCCGTCGGCGACCTTGCGCGCCACGGCATCCAGCCCCTCGTGCATCCGTCGTGCCTCGTCGGGTTCGAGGTATCCGGCAGCTTCGAGCGCCGTGGCATGTGCATGCGAGCCGGCGATGTCGTACGGCGCGAGGATCCAGTCGAAGTGCGTGGAACGGCTCAGCTCGACCAGTTCCGGCGACGGGCCCGTGGCGAAGCGGGCACCCCAGAGCGCGCCCTCGTTGGTGCCTTCGTGTGTCGGTTCGCTCATCACGCGTCCTTCTTGCCGAGGAGCCAGACCAGGAGGGCCTTCTGCGCGTGCAGACGGTTCTCCGCCTCATCCCAGACCACGCTCTGCGGCCCGTCGATCACGCTGGAGTCGACCTCATAGCCGCGATCGGCAGGGAGGCAGTGGATGAAGATCGCCTCGGGGTCGGCGAGCGCCATCGTCTCGGGGGTGACCTTGTAGCCGCCGAGATCGCGGATGCGTGCGAGCTTCTCCTCCTCCTTGCCCATCGAGACCCATGTATCGGTCACCACGACGTCGGCACCGGCGGCCGCCTCGACCGGGTCGGTGTAGAGCGTGATCGAGCCACCGGTCTCGGCAGCGCGGCGATCCGCGGCCTCGATGACATCCGCGCGGGGCGCGTAGTCCTCCGGCGACGCGATGCGCACGTGCATGCCCGCCGTCACACCGGCGAGGGCGTACGAGTGCGCCATGTTGCTCTGTCCGTCGCCGAGGAACGTGAGCGTGAGCCCCTTCAGATCTCCCTTGTGCTCGCGGATCGTCAGCAGATCGGCGAGCAGCTGGCACGGGTGGAAGTCGTCGGAGAGCGCGTTGATGACGGGCACCCTCGTGCCTTCGGCCATCTCTTCGAGCCCCGACTGCGCATAGGTGCGCCACACGATGGCCGCGACCTGGCGCTCGAGGACGCGCGCGGTGTCGGACGGCGTCTCTTTGCCCCCGAGCTGGCTGCTCGCGGTCGAGATGATCAGCGGCGAGCCGCCGAGGTCGGCGATGCCCACCGCGAACGAGACACGGGTGCGCGTGGAGGACTTGTCGAAGATGACCGCGACCGTCTGAGGACCGGCCAGGCTCTTGTCGGCCCAGCGGTCCTTCTTCAGTTCGATGGCGAGGTCGAGGATCTCCGCCTGCTCGGCGGGGGTCAGGTCATCGTCACGCAGCAGGTGGCGGGTCATGCGGATACCTTTCCGGCTACAGAGGCCTGGACGTCGGCGAGAGCGGCCGTGAACAGCTCGCGGAACTCGGCGAGTTCGGCGTCGCCGATGGTGAGAGCGGGCGCGATGCGCACCGTCTCGGGGTTGGCGGCGTTGACGATGAGACCGCGCTCCTGTGCGGCCGCGACGACGGCACCGGCCACCGGAGCGGTGAGCGCGACGCCCACGAGCAGACCACGTCCGCGCACGCCCTCGACCAGTGGGGAGTCGATCCCGAGGAGGATCTCGCGCAGCTCCGCGCCGCGACGGGCCGCGTTCTCCACCAGGCCGGCGCTCTCGATCTCGGCGAGCACGGCGTCGGCGACAGCGGTCGCCAGGGGGTTGCCCCCGAACGTCGAGCCGTGCGACCCCGGGGTGAACAGCGCGCTGGCGCTGCCGTAGGTGACCAGCGCGCCGATCGGGAAACCGCCGCCGATCCCCTTCGCGAGCGTGATCGCATCGGGAATGATGCCCTCGTGGCTGAACCCGAACCACTCACCGGTGCGGCCTGCTCCGGTCTGGATCTCGTCGACGATCAGGAGCGCGCCGTGCGCGAGGGTCAGCGAGCGGGCGGCGGCGAGGTAGCCCTCCGGCAGCTCGACCACTCCGGCCTCGCCCTGGATCGGCTCGACGATGATCGCGGCGACGCGGTCGTCCATCGCCGCTTCCAACGCCTCGATCGTGGCGGGGATGTGCTCGACGCCCGCGGGCATCGGCTCGAACGGCGCGCGCATCGATGCCTTCGCGGTGAGAGCGAGCGAGCCCATGGTGCGTCCGTGGAAGCCGTTCTCGAGCGCGAGGATGCGCGGACGCTCGGTGCCCCCGTGCAGCCGGGCGAGCTTGAAAGCGGCCTCGTTGGCCTCGGCACCCGAGTTCGAGAAGAACACCCGCCCGTCGATACCGGCACCCGCGAGACGCTTGATGCGTGCGGCGAGTGCGAGCTGGGGCGGGGTGGCGAAGTAGTTCGACACGTGCGCGAGTGTGGCCGCCTGCGTCGAGACGGCCTCGACGAAGGCCGGGTGCGCGTGCCCGAGGGAGGTCACCGCGATGCCGGCGAGGAAGTCGAGGTGGCGTCGACCGTCGGCATCCCACAGGTACGAGCCCTCACCGCGGACCAGCAGCGCGAGCCGCTCCCCCGCATTGAGCACGAGATCGCGTGCCGCGTCGTCCTGCCAGACGGTCATCCCGTCACCTCCGACTTTCCCAGGACCACTTCGGTCCCGATTCCCTTGCTGGTGAACAGTTCGACGAGCACCGAATGCGGCACCCGTCCGTCGATGATCGCGGCCGCGTCCACGCCGCCTTCGACCGCGTCGAGGCAGGCGCGCATCTTGGGGATCATCCCCGACTCGAGCTTCGGCAGCATCTCGATGAGGGCCGACGAGGTCAGGTGCGAGACGAGGGAGTCGCGGTTCGGCCAGTCGGCGTAGAGCCCCGGCACATCCGTGAGGATCACGAGTTTGCGCGCATGCAAGGACACGGCGAGAGCCGCGGCGGCGGCATCGGCGTTGACGTTGAGCGACTGGCCGGGATGATCGAGATCAGGCGCGATGCTCGACACCACCGGGATGCGCCCGGCGGCGAGATGGTCGAGCACGGGAGTCGGATCGACTTCGACGACATCGCCGACGCGACCGAGGTCGACCTCTTGGCCGTCGATCACGACACCGCGACGGCGCCCGCCGAAGAGTCCGGCGTCCTCCCCGCTGAGGCCGGTCGCGATCGGGCCGTGCGAGTTGATCTTGGACACCAGCTGCGGATTGACCTGACCGGTGAGCACCATGCGCACGACGCTGATCGCCTCGGTGTTGGTGACCCGGTAGCCGCCCTTGAACTCGCTGGGGATCTCGAGCCGCTGCAGCATGTTCGAGATCTGCGGGCCGCCGCCGTGCACGACGACCGGCAGCACGCCGACGTAACGGAGGTAGGCGATGTCCTGCGCGAAGGCGTCCTGCAGCTCCTCCGACACCATCGCGTTCCCGCCGTACTTGATGACGACGATCTGGTCGCGGAACTTCTTCAGCCACGGCAGCGACTCGATGAGGGTCGTGGCCTTCTGTGCGGCGACTTCGGCCGGGGTGTCCTGGATGTCGGTCATGAGGCGTAGGCGCTGTTCTCGTGCACGTAGTCGTGGGTGAGGTCGTTCGTGAGCACGGTCGCCGTCGACTCGCCGACCTTGAGGTCGATCACGAGGTGCGTGGCGCGCGGCGTGAGGTCGACCTCTTCACGGGGACGGTCGGGGCCGCCCGCCGTGCAGACGCGGACGCCGTTCATCCAGACGTCGACGTCGTAGGGATCGAACTGCGCGTTCGTGGTGCCGATCGCGGCGAGCACACGGCCCCAGTTCGGGTCGTTGCCGAAGATGGCGGCCTTGAAGAGGTTGTTGCGGGCGACCGACCGGCCGACCTCGACGGCGTCCTGCTCGGAGACCGCGTGCTGCACCTCGATCGTGATGTCGTGACTCGCGCCCTCGGCATCGCCCTGCAGCTTGACCGCGAGCTCTTGGCACAGCTCGATCAGCGCGGCGGCGAAGTCGTCGAGGTCAGGCACGACCTCGGAGGCGCCGTTGGCGAGGAGGGTGACCTGATCGTTCGTCGACATGCAGCCGTCGGAGTCGAGCCGGTCGAAGGTCCGCCCGGTCGCACGGCGCAGCACGTCATCGGCCTGGAGCGGCTCGAGGACGGCGTCGGTCGTGATCACGACCAGCATCGTGGCGAGGCCCGGCGCGAGCATTCCTGCTCCCTTCGCCATCCCACCGATCGTCCAGCCGTCGCGGCTGACCACGGCGGTCTTCGCGACGGTGTCGGTGGTCATGATGGCGTGCGCCGCGCTCTCTCCACCATCAGCGCTGAGCTCGGCGATCGCCTGCTCCGTGCCGGCGAGCACACGCGCACGGAACGTCTCGTCTCCTGTGCCGATGAGACCGGTGGAGCAGATCAGCACGTCGCCGGCGCTGACGCCGAGGAGCTCGGCCGCCTTCTCAGCCGTCTGATGCGTCGTCTGGAATCCGAAAGCGCCGGTGAAGCAGTTCGCCCCGCCGGAGTTGAGCACGACGGCCTCGACCACCCGGTCGGCGACGGCCTGCTGCGACCAGATGATCGGGTTGGCCTTGGCGCGGTTGCTCGTGAAGACGGCGGCGCCGACCTTGCGCGGTCCGCGGTTGACGACGACGGCGACATCGGGCTTGCCGGTGGACTTGAGTCCTGCGGCCACACCGGCCGCCTCGAAACCTGCGGGGGCGGTGACGCTCACGGCGCGACTCCGTTCACTGAGAGGGCGCGGGCCTCGGGAAGCCCCAGCGCGATGTTCATGGATTGGATGGCAGCGCCGGCGGTGCCCTTGACGAGGTTGTCGACCGCGGTGACCACGGTCACCCGGTTCGCGGCGCGATCGATCGCGAGCCCGATCAGCGCGGTGTTGGCGCCGAGCACGTCGGCCGTGCGCGGGAAGCGTCCCTCCGGCAGCAGCTGCACGAAGGTCTCGTCGCCGTAGGCGCTCTGCCAGGCGTCGCGGATCTGCGCATCGGTCACGCCGTCGGCGATCCGTGCGGTCGACGTGGCGAGGATTCCGCGCGACATGGGCACCAGCACCGGAGTGAAGGAGATACGGATGCCGTCGGCGTCGATACCCGATGCCGCGGCGAGCGCCTGACGGATCTCCGGTATGTGCCGGTGGGTTCCCCCGACCGCATACGGGTTCGCGGTGCCGAGGATCTCGCTGCCGAGAAGGTTCGTCTTGAGGCTCTTCCCCGCACCGGACGGACCGACCGCCAGCACCGAGACGATGTCCGAGGGGTCGATCACGCCGGCGGCGACGCCCGGCGCGAGGCTGAGACTCACCGTCGAGGCGTTGCAGCCGGGAGCCGCGATGCGCGTCGCGCCGCGGAGGTGCTCTCGTTGCTTGACCCCGTCGATCAGGAGCTCGGGGACGCCGTATGTCCAGGGCTCGTGGAACGCCCCGCCGTAGAACGCCTCCCACGCGGATGCCGACGTGAGCCGATGGTCGGCTCCGGCATCGATCACGAGCGGAGCCGCACCGAGCGCATCGGTGTACTGCCCCGACTGCCCGTGCGGGAGTGCGAGGAACACGATGTCGTGGCCGGAGAGGATCTCGGGCGTCGTGTCCTGCAGGGTGAGGTGTGCCAGAGAGCGCAGATGCGGCTGGTGGTCGACGAGAGGCTGCCCGGCGTTCGAGTGCGCCGTGACGGTGTGGATCTCCATGTCGGGATGATCGGCCAGGAGACGGAGAATCTCGCCGCCTGCGTAGCCGGATGCGCCGGAGACGGCGACGGAATACGTCATGCTTCTACCTTAACGGTCGGGTCCTTCCTCGAAGGGAGGACCGGGGACGGGGCCGGAGGCGGCGACACCGGCTCTCGACCGCTGCGCGTGCGCAGGCAGGAGGGCGGGGTCGCCTACAGTCGGCGGCCGCGGCGTCGGCGCACAGCGATGACGCTCGGAGCGAGCGTCGGAGAAGCGGTGGCGGCCGAAGGCATGTCGCGACAGTAGCGCGGCCCCGGCGGCCACCGCAAATCCACCCCGTCATCTGAGAGGCTGCAGCCCCATCGGCGCGGCGAAGAACGCGAGCTCGTGTGCGCTCGACACCGCGAACACCCGGCGCATGCGCGCACGGGTCGGGGCATCGGCCTGCGCCGCAGCCTCGGAAGCGTAGGCGATCGCCTTCTCCGTCGCCGCCTCGAATGCCGGATCCGCGTACGTCGTGAGCCAGGACGCGAAGGGATGCTGCGGATCCCGCGCGTACTCCCCGAACTCTCCGGCATGCAGGCGTCGGCCGAGGTCGGTGTAGAGCCAGAAGCAGGGAAGGACGGCCGCGACGATCTCGCCGTAGTCGCCGCCGAACGCGACGGAGCGCAGGTGGTCGAGGTACGCGGTGGTCGCCGGCCCCGGCTCCGCGGCGAACGTCGCCGCGCTCACTCCCTGAGCCGGGGTCAGATACGACGCGTGCAGCTCGAGTTCGCCCACGATCGAGCCGTGCGCGGAATCGGCCCAGAAGGCCTGTTCCTCCGACGTCGGCGCGAGCCGGGCGGCCTCGGCGAGGACACGGGCGTACTCGCGCAGATACAGCGCGTCCTGCGCGAGATAGGTCAGGAAGGGGCCGCGCTCCAGCGTCCCCTCGGCGAGCGCCCGGATGAACGCGAGTTCGTCGATCCCCGCGCGGATCTCCGCGATGTCCTGCCACCAGTCCTCGGCGATGTCGTCAGCCGCCGGTCGAGTCTCTGTCCCCGCACGCTCCCGGAGCCCGGCGAAGTGGTCGATCGGCCCGTGACCCCGCCCCACGCTCAGCGCGTCCCCTGCGCGCAGGGATTCGCGGAGCCAGGCGCGCGCGGCGCTGACCGCATCGGCCGGCCGCTCCCCGCGCGCGAGGAGCGTCGCGAGCGCGGACGACAGCGAACAGCCGGTGCCGTGCGTGTTCCTGGTCGGGATCCGGGTGCCGGCGAACTCTTGGCGCGTCCCGCGATGCGCATCGACCAGCGCATCCGGAGCCGAATCGCCGTCGAGGTGTCCCCCCTTGACCAGGACAGCCGCCCCGACCGCGGCCGACAGCTGCTCCGCCGCGGCGAGCGCGTCCTCCCAGTCGAGGACGTCGCGGCCGGACAGCACTGCGAGCTCGGCGAGGTTCGGGGTCACCAGAGTCGCCCGCGCGAGGAGATCGTGCAGCGCCCGCTCGGCATCCGGATCCAGCAGCCGATCGCCGGAGGTCGCCACCATAACGGGGTCGAGCACGACGACCGGCGGACGAACGCGGTCGAGCCACGCACCCACCACGCGGATGACGTCGGCGTCGGCGAGCATCCCGATCTTCACGGCGTCGATCACGATGTCGTCCGACACCGCATCCAGCTGCGCGCGGAGGAAGTGCGCGGGCGGCACATGCACGGCACGCACTCCCTGCGTGTTCTGCGCCGTCAGCGCAGTGAGGACCGCCATCCCGTATCCGCCGTTCGCGGCGATGGACTTGAGGTCGGCCTGGATGCCCGCGCCCCCGGACGGATCGCTGCCGGCGATGCTGAGCACCCTCGGCACGGCGCCGGCGAGCCAGCGCCGGCGGAACTCCGCTGCCGTGGCCTCGGGATCGTCGGCGGCGCACAGCACCGAGACGACGGCGAGGCCGGCCGCACCGGCGTCGCGGAGGGGTTCCGTGTCATCGATGCCGACGCCGCCGATCGCCACGCACGGCAGAGAGCTGGCAGCCACGAGATCACGGAAGCCGTCGACGCCGAGAGGAGCGGGGTGATCGGGTTTGGTGGCGGTCGGGCGGATCACACCGATACCCAGATAGTCGACGGTGCCGGCGGGCAGAGCATCGACCGCGTCGAGATGCGCACGAGTGTTCGCGGTGAGGCCGATCAGCGCGTCGGGTCCGAGCGCCTCACGCGCACGCAGCACGGAGGCATCGCCCTGTCCCAGATGCACGCCGTCGACCCGAGCGCCCCGTTCCCGGGCAGCGACCACGGCGTCCAGCCGGTCGTTCACGACGAGCAGCGCCCGCCCGTCGATCACCCGCGACAACGCGATCAGCTGATCGACCGTCTCGGCGTCGGTCGCGTCCTTATCGCGCAATTGGACGATTCGCACCCCACCGTCGACCGCTCGGCGCACCGTCTCGACGACGCCTCTGTCCCCGCAGAGCGCCGCGTCCGTGACGAGGTAGAGCGAGAGATCGGCGTTCACCGGACGCCGCCTTCGACGCGTGCATCGGCTCTGATGTCGTCGGGGCCCACCGCGGCGAGCGCATCCAGCAGGGCGACGGCGAAGCTGCCCGGCCCCGCGGATGTCGCCGCTGCCCGCTCGGCGGCGATCGTGTAGACGAGGCTCGCGGAAGCCACAGCGGTCAGCGCATCGTGATCCGTCGCCTCGGCCGCACCGAGGAAGGCCGCCATCACCGCGCCGAGCGCGCATCCTCCTCCGGTCACACGGGTCAGCAGCTCGTGGCCGTTGGCGAGGCGCAGCATCCGCACCCCGTCGGTGATGAGATCGATCGGCCCCGACACTGCGACCACCGCGCCCGTGGTCCGCGCGAGCGTTGCGGCGGCATCGGCTGCGGAGTCCGTGGTGTCGGTGGCATCCACCCCACGTCCGCCCGTGCTGAGCCCGGCGAGGGCGAGGATCTCGGAGGCGTTGCCGCGGATAGCGGTCGGTCGGTGCTGCGCGAGCCGGTGGGCGAGGGCGGTGCGCACCGGAAGCGCACCGATAGCTACCGGGTCGAGAACCCAAGGCGTACCGTTCGCCGCGGCTCCGGCGACCGCCTCCAGACTCGCCGCCCGCTGCTCGGGCGTGGGAGTCCCCAGGTTGATCAGCACCCCGGAGGCGACCCCGGCGAACATCCCCGCCTCGTCGACGATGTCGACCATCGCGGGTGCGGCGCCCAGTGCCAGCAGCACGTTGGCGGTGAATCCCGTCACGACCGCATTGGTGATGCAGTGCGTCAACGGCGGAGCCTCGCGCAGCACCTCCAGGAGGGTCGCGGCGGAACCGGCGAGGTCGTGGGTGGATTCAGGACGCAGAAGATCGCTCATCGCGACATCCCTTCGCTAGTACGAACTAGATCAGGTTCGACGGGTCTGTTCTCAGCCGCGGATCGCGGCACCCCGTGTCACTGCTCGCAGTCTAGCGATCGCTCAGCAGAGCCCTCTCCTCTGCCCGTGTGAGGCCGGCATGGCGCTCCCGGTCGACGCCTCGTGACCGTTCGTCGGCGACGACGCGCTCGATCGTGTCCGCGAGCGGACGAAGCCGCCCGCCGCTCGCGTGGAATGCGCGATTCGAGCGGGTCATGAAGCCACTCATGTCGGTCGGCAGCCACAGCGGCAGGGACCGCGGCCCCGCCCAGTACTCGACGTCGTGCGCACGGAGCCATCCCTCGTCCGCGACGTACACGGAGCCGGTGTGACCGGCCGCGAGGCGCACCGCACCCAGCACATCGGTGAGGGGGTGCTCATCGCCCACGCCGTTGACCACGCCGCTGCGTGTGGCCGTGACGATGTACGCCGCGAGATCGTCGACATCGATGACCTGCGTGCTCCTTCCCTCGAGCGGCGGCAGCAGCACGGCTTCCGAGCCTGCTCGCGCGAACGCCGCGGCCCAGTACCCGAACCGGTCGCTGGGGTCGCCGTCGCCCACGATGAGCCCAGGGCGCACGATGAAGCCGCGCTCCCCCAGGCGCAGGACAGCATCTTCGGCTGCTGCCTTCTGCGCACCGTAGTCGTACTCATCACCCGGGCTCGCAGCCGGATGTCGCGGCGTCGACTCATCTGCTCCGACCGTCTCGTCATCGGAGTACACCGAGACGGACGATACGTAGCTCCAGCGCCCCGCCCGATCGCCGAGCGCATCGACCGCGGTCTCGACCTGCACCGCCTGGGACGAGACGTCCACGACGTGATCCCAGTCCCGCCGCGAGAGATCGGCATAGACGTCGGCATCCTCACGATCGCCGCGCACGAGCACGGCACCCTCGGGGGCCGGACGGGAACCGCGGCCGAGACACGTGACCGCGGCGCCTTCGTCGACCCACCTCCGGGCGATGCGCCCGGAGAGCCAGCCCGTACCGCCGAGGATCAGAACATCCGTCATGATTCCATGTCATCAGGTGGCGGATCTCTGCGGAACCTCCTCCGCCCACAGCAGATCGCTTCAGAGCAGATCGGGGGGCGTGCTCAGACGATCCAGGCCCGCGAGCACCGGGACGCTCCACGCGGGATCGGGCTGCCAACGTGTCCACGCGGCGTCGAACGACCAGTCACCGGACTCGAACGAGGCGATGGCCGCGTCCGCGTGCCGCTCGATCTGCGCCGCCTGCTCGGGGCTGAGACGCCCCTGCTGGATCGCGGCGACGAGCTCGTCCTCGTCTTTGAGGTGGATGCCGCCCTCCGGATCGATCTCGACGTCGAGGATGTGGTCGGACGAGTAGGTGTCGTGATCGGTGCGCAGATGTGCGTTCTCGAGGTTCACGTACCAGCCGGCGAAGGACCAGTCCGGGCCTGTGGTGTCGCTCCAGAACAACCAGACCGACCATGGCAGCCCGGCGGGGGCGATGCACAGCACGCCGTTCCCGCGCCAGGGCTCGACGATGCGCGTCCGCGGCTCGAGCCAGCGACGCGAGAGCGGTACTTCACGCACTCGCTGTCCGCCGAGAGCTCCCGGAGCCTCCTGCAGCGTTCCGGGCGCGAGCCATGCGACGAGCCCCCGTTCGTCGTCGCGCACCACCCGCATCGGAGCGATCCTGGAGGGCTCCCCCGGCTGCCATCCCGGCTTCCGATAGTGCCAGTCGATCTGCATGCCCGACTCGAGGAACGGTCCTTCTCCGAGCGGCCGCGCGTCATCCGGGACGGCGGCCGGAGTGCCCTGGGGGAGGATTCTCATCCCGCCACGGTACTCCGGCGCCGACCGGAATCGTCTGACCGACGACACGGTACGTCCCACGGCGCGGTGCGTCGTGCTCCCGTGCTCAGTCGCGCAGTGCTGCGCCGAAGCGCTGCCCAGCGACCTCGACACCGGCGAGCTTGGCCGCGGTGGCCTCGGCCGCCGTGAGCGTGCGATCGTCGGCACGGAAGCGCAGGGCAAACGTCAGGCTCTTGGCCCCTTCCGGCACGCCCTCCCCGCGATAGTCGTCGACGAGACGCACCGATTCCAGCAGCGCACCGGCACCCTCGGCGAGAGCCGCCTGCACGTCCGCGGCCGGAACGTCTGCCGGCAACGTGAGCGAGACGTCCTGCGTCGCAGCGGGGAACGTCGACAGCGAGGCCGCGACGACCCGACCACCGGCGAGCGACAGGATGCGGTCGAGGTCGAGCTCGAACACGGTCGCGCGCCCCGGAAGGTCGGCGCCCTCCGCCACAGCGGGATGCAGCTCACCGACGTAGCCGACCTCTTCCCCGGCAACCCGGAGCGATCCGGTGCGTCCGGGGTGCAGGGCCGCACGCTCGGCCTGGACCACGTCGATGTCGACGCCGGCCGCCGCCGCGATGACGCGGACCGCGTCCAGTGCCTCGGCGAGACCTGCGGCTTCGGCGGGACGACCGGGCTGACGCGGGGAGACAAGGCCGGTGAGCAGCGCAGAGATGAACCGGTGCTGCGGCGGGATCGACGCGTTCAGGGCGGCGAGCGTCTCATCGGACGGGCGCTCGCCCAGCGGCGGCACCTCGTCCGTGCCGTACTCCACGCCCGGCTCGGGCAGGAAGACCACGCCGGTCTCGAAGATCGCCAGGTCGGTGAGTCCGCGCGAGATGTTGCGGTGCGCGGTCTGCAGCAGACCGGGAATGAGCGAACGACGCAGATACGGCGCCTGCCCGTCGAGTGGATTCGCCAGGCGGATGCTCGGGAGGTGTTCACCCGATGCAGAGCCGTGGAGGTCGTTCTGCGCCTCGGTGGTGAACGGGAACGACGGCGTCTCGACGAGACCGGCAGCAGCCAGGGCATCGGCTACGCGTCGACGACCCTGCTGGTCGGCGGTGAGGCCGCGACCGGACGGGGGCGTCGGCAGCACCGAGGGGATGCGGTCGAGCCCGTGGATGCGGGCGACCTCCTCCGCGAGCGTCCACTTGTCGGTGAGGTCGGGCCGCCAGGTCGGCGGGATCACGCTCCAGCCGGAACCCGCATCCGACGCCGTGACATCGGCACCGATGGTGGTCAGCGCACCGGTGATCTCGTCGTCGGAGTAGTCGACGCCGATGAGCCCCTGCACGAATCCGGCGGGGAGCTCGATCTCGCCGACGAAGACCTCGGTGAACAGCGCGCCACCCTCCTCCGTGAGCGTGCCGCCGGCGAGCTCGACCATGAGGTCGGCAGCTCGGCGGGCGGCCACGAACGGGATCAGCGGGTCGACGCCGCGTTCGAAGCGCTTGGACGCCTCACTGGGCAGCTTGTGTCGACGTGCCGAGCGGGCGATGGTCGTGGGGTCGAAGTTCGCCGCCTCGATCAGCACGTTCCGCGTGGTGTCGCTCATCTCGGTCGTGCCACCGCCCATGACGCCGGCAAGGCCGATCGGGCCGGACTCGTCGGTGATGAGGAGGTCTTCCGCGTGCAGAGCGCGCTCGACGCCGTCGAGCGTGGTCATCTTCTCGCCGGGAGTGGCGCGGCGCACCGTGATGCCGCCCGTGAGCTTGTCGAGGTCGTAGCCGTGCAGCGGCTGGCCGAGCTCGAGCATCACGTAGTTGGTGATGTCGATCAGCACGCCGAGCGAGCGCATGCCCGCAAGACTCAGCCGGGCGACCATCCACGGCGGCGTCGGACGTGAGGGGTCGACACCGCGGACGACGCGGGTCACGAACTCGCTCGCACCCACGTTCCCGCGCACGGGTGCGACGTCATCGACCACGGTCGTGTGCCCGGACCCGGGCTGGAGCTCGGCGAAGTCGCGCTCGGCCGGGTCGCGGAAGGTCGCACCGGTGGCATGCGCGTACTCACGGGCCACGCCGCGGAGCGAGAAGGCATATCCACGGTCGGGAGTGACGTTGATCTCCACCGCGACGTCATCGAGGCCGAGCAGAGCGATCGCGTCGGTGCCGACGGGCGCGTCGATGCCGAGATCGGACAGCACCACGATGCCGTTGTGCTCATCGCCCAGGCCGAGCTCGCGCGCCGACGCGATCATGCCGTCCGACACGTGACCGTAGGTCTTGCGGGCGGCGATCGGGAACGGACCGGGAAGCACGGCACCGGGCAGCGTCACGACGACCTTGTCACCGGCGACGAAGTTGTGCGCACCGCAGACGATCCCGCGGATGCCGCCGTTCGCCTCGCCGACGTCGACCTGGCACCAGTTGATGGTCTTGCCGTTCGACTGCGGCTCGGCCTCGAGCGAGACGACCTGTCCGACGACCACGGGACCGGTGATGTCGAAGCGGTGCACATCCTCTTCTTCGAATCCGACGGTCACCAGTGCCGCGAGGACATCCTCGGGCGTGGCATCCGCTGCCAGATCGACGTACTCACGCAACCACGAAAGCGGGACGCGCATCACACCACCATCCCGTACTGCTCGCTGAATCGGACATCGCCCTCGGCCATGTCGCGCATGTCCTGGACGTCGCTGCGGAACATCAGTCCCCGCTCGATGCCCATGCCGAACGCGAAGCCGCTGTACACCTCGGGGTCGATCCCGGCGGCGCGCAGCACGTTCGGGTTGACCATGCCGCAGCCGCCCCATTCGATCCAGCGCGCGCCGCCCTTGAAGGTCGGGTGCCACAGGTCGAGTTCGGCGGAGGGCTCGGTGAAGGGGAAGTAGTTGGTGCGGAAGCGCGTCTTGGCCTCGGGCCCGAAGAGCTGCTTCGCGAAGTGATCGAGTGTGCCCTTGAGGTGCGCCATCGTGATGCCCTTGTCGATCACGAGTCCCTCGAACTGGGTGAACACCGGCAGGTGCGTGGCGTCGAACTCGTCGGTGCGGTACACGCGGCCGGGGCACAGCACGTAGATCGGCACCTCGCGGTCGAGCATCGAACGCACCTGCACCGGGCTCGTGTGCGTGCGCATCACGAGATGGCGGGAGGTGGGGTCGACGTAGAACGTATCCTGCTCCTGACGGGCGGGGTGGTCGACATCGAAGTTCAGGGCGTCGAAGTTGAACCACTCGTGCTCGAGCTCCGGCCCCTCCGCGATCTCCCATCCCATGCCGACGAAGATGTCGCAGACCTGGTCCTGGAGCAGGGTGAGCGGGTGCCGGGCACCGACGCGGGTGCGCGACGGCACGGCGGTGATGTCGACCCGCTCGGCCTCGAGCCGCGCAGCGACCTCGGCCTCCGCCAGTTCGGCTTCCTTCGCCGCCAGCGCCTGCGTCACCCGCCCGCGTCCCTGACCCACGAGCTTGCCGAAAGCGGCCTTGTTCTCGGGGGCGACCTGTCGCATCGAGGCATTCAGGACCGCGAGCGGCGATCCGTCGGCGACGTGTGCGGCACGAGCCGCTTTCAGCTCGGCGGTGTCGGTGGCTGCGGCGATCGCCGCGAGGGCGTCGGCGACAGCGGCTTCGACCGCTTCCGGGGTGATTTCAAGAGACTCTGACACGAGAATCGAGTCTACCGGGGGCGCGTGGGTCGCTTTCGCGGATCAGCGCGACGCCTCGGACCCGTCGCCCTGCAGGACGATGAGCGAGGTGTTCGTCTCGCCCCCGTGCTGACGGGGATCCGGTACCGCCGGCCCGGCCTTCGGCGAGCGCTTGGCACGGCGCTGGAGGCGGTAGGCGATGTAGGAGAGCAGGAGACACACGGCCACGTACATCGATCCGCCGACGATCGCCGCGGGGATCAGCGGGGATCCGTAAGGCGCCTGGTTGCCGATCTGGTTGATGACGTAGAGGAGCTCCTGGTACGTGATGATGAATCCGAGCGCGGTGTCCTTGAGCGCCACGACGAGCTGCGCGATGATCACCGGCATCATGGCCCGCACGGCTTGCGGGATCAGGATGAAGTACATCACCCCGGTCTTCCGGAGTCCGATCGCGTAGCCGGCTTCCTTCTGCCCGCGCGGCAGCGATTCGATGCCGGCACGCAGCACCTCGGCGAGCACGGAGCCGTTGTACACGATCAGAGCGATCACGACGGCCCAATACGGCGGCATCTTCACGCCGATCACGGGAAGGCCGTAGTACAGCAGCATCATCAGGATGAGCACGGGCACCGCTCGCAGCACCTCGATGATCCACCGGACGGGCTCACGCACCCAGGCGTGCTCCGACAGGCGGCCGATGCCGAGCAGGAAGCCGAGCGCGATGGACCCGACGCCGGCGACCGCGAAGGCGGCCAGCGTGGCCAGCAGCCCTTCGCCGAAGCGGACCCAGACGGCGGAGAACGTGAAGATGTTCCACTTCTCGGCGGAGAACTGTCCGGTGGCGAACAGCCTCCACACGACCCAGCCGAGCACGGCGAGGACGACGAGGACCGTGGCGGCTCCGATGAGCCGGTTGCGGGCGATGGCACGGGGGCCGGGGACGTCGAAAAGAACGGAACTCATCGCGCGATCCTCCACTTGTTCTCGAGAACGCGCTGCACCCAGGCGAGCAGCAGCACCAGGACCACGAAGACGACCATGACCCAGAGCAGCACGGCCAGAGCGTTCTCCCCCTGTTCGCTCAATGCCGCCCGGATGGTCCCCAGGTTGGCGACGGAGAAGCCCGCAGCCACCGTGGTGTTCTTCATGAGGGCGATGAGGACGCTCATCATGGGCGGGACGACGGAGCGCGTCGCCTGCGGCAGCACGACGTAGCGCATGACCTGTCCGAAGTTCAGGCCGATCGCTCGCGCCGCCTCGGCCTGGCCGACGGGCACGGTGTTGATGCCGGCTCGCAGCGCCTCGGCGACGTACGTCGCGGTGTAGATGCCGAGAGCGGCCACTGCCAGAGGCAGGGGGTTCACCCGCTCCCCCAGCAGGATCGGGAGGCAGAACGCGAAGAAGAACATGACGAGCGTCAGCGGGGTGTTGCGGATCCAGTTGACGTACACGCCGCCGACGGCGCGGGCGATCGGAACCGGAGACACACGCGCGGCTCCGACGATCAGCCCGAGGACCAGCGCGATGATGCCGCCACCCAGGAACAGCACGATGGTTCCCCACAGTGCCTCTCCCCAGAGGTCGAGGTGGTCGGTGATGACTCCCACTGCTGCTCCTGTCGATTCGGGTTCTCGGGTGGTTCGTGCCGATGAGCGGGGCGGTCGACCGGGTCGACCGCCCCGCCGGGATCAACCGATCGGGTCGACCTCGGGCTGGGTCGCCTTGACGCCGGACGCGCCGAGGTTGTTGTCGAAGATCTGCTGCCAGATCTTGCCGCCGTCGGTCAGCTGCGTGTTGAAGTACTCGGCCAGAGCGTCGTCGCCCTTGGCGAGTCCGATGCCGTAGCGCTCCTCGCTGAAGGGCTCTCCGACGACCTTCAGCTTGTCCGGGTCCTGGGCCGCGTAGCCGATGAGGATCGCCTCGTCGGTCGTGACGGCGTCGACCTGACCGTTCTTGAGGTCCTCGACGCACTTCGAGTACGTGTCGTACTCCTTGGTGGGCACGTCGGGGTAGTTCGTCTTGATGTTCTGGATCGGCGTCGAGCCGGTCGCCGAGCAGACGGTCGTCTCCGCGCTCAGGTCATCGACGCTCTTGATGTCGCTGTCGGCACCGACGAGGAGGCCCTGACCCGTGACGAAGTACGGCCCGGCGAACGAGATCTGCTCCTTGCGCTTGTCGGTGATCGAGTACGTGCCGACGTAGTAGTCGATGTCGCCGTTCACGATGGCCTGCTCGCGGTTCGCGGAGGCGATCGCCTGGAACTCGATCTTCTCCGGGTCGACGCCGAGCGATGCCGCCATCCAGCGGGCGATGTCGACGTCGAATCCGGTGCGGTCGCCGGTCACCGGGTCGAGGTACCCCAGACCCGGCTGGTCCTCCTTGACGCCGACCTTGACCGTGCCTGCCGACTCGATCCGGTCGAACGTCGGGCTTCCCTCGATGCTGACGTCGGTCAGCACGGTCCACGGCGTGCTGCTGGAGGTGTCGCCCTCGTCGCCGCCCTCCGGGGCTCCTGTGCTGGACGGCGTGCCGCTGTTGCAGGCCGTGAGCGCCAGCAGCGCGGCCGCTGCGATTCCGATACCTGCCAGTGTCCGTGTGCGTCGCATGTGCGTCTCCTTCGTGTGCTGTGTGTGCAGGGTCTGTGTGGTCGGTGCGGGGGCGTCAGTGCGTGAGGAGCTTCGAGAGGAAGTCCTTGGCGCGGTCGCTCTTCGGGTGCGTGAAGAACTCCTCGGGAGTCGCCTCCTCCACGATCCGTCCGTCGGCCATGAAGACGACGCGGTCGGCGGCCTTGCGGGCGAAGCCCATCTCATGGGTGACGACGATCATCGTCATGCCGTCCTGGGCCAACTCGACCATGACGTCGAGGACCTCGTTGATCATCTCGGGGTCGAGGGCGCTGGTCGGCTCGTCGAACAGCATCACCTTGGGCTGCATCGCGAGGGCGCGGGCGATCGCCACGCGCTGCTGCTGCCCGCCGGACAGCTGGGCCGGGAGCTTCGATGCCTGCTGCGCCACGCCCACGCGTTCGAGCAGCACCATCGCCTCCTTCTCGGCATCCGCCTTCTTGAGGCCGCGGACCTTGATCGGGCCGAGGGTCACGTTCTCGAGGATCGTGAGGTGTGCGAAGAGATTGAAGGACTGGAAGACCATGCCGACGTCCGCACGCAGGTGGGCGAGTCCCTTCCCCTCCGCAGGCAGCTCCTTGCCGTCGATGCGGATGGTGCCGCTCGTGATCGTCTCGAGGCGGTTGATCGTGCGGCACAGAGTCGACTTGCCGGAGCCGGACGGGCCGATCACGACGACGACCTCTCCCGAGTTGACGGTCAGGTCGATGTCGGTGAGCGCCTGGAAGTCGCCGTAGTGCTTCTGGACGTTCTCGACCACGACAAGCGGGGTATCAGAGGTCATCATTTCTCCAAACTAGCCACGTCGGACGCGGGTCTCCAGGCACCTCGGTGAGATTTACACGTTCGTAATCACCTGATCGCGGCACCAATGCTGCTGTGCATGGGTACCCCGCGGCCCGCCCCCACGGGCCGCGGAATCGTCCTGCTGCAGCTCCCCAACGACAGTTGAGCAACAGGCGACGATCGTGCGCGATCGACCTCACAATGGCAGAGCGCCACCCACGGTGTCAGACTTCTTGAGGATTTCTTGAGCAGTCAGCCGCGCTGATCCCGGTAGTAGTCGGCTGCCCCGGGGTGCAGCGGGACGGGGCCGGTGAAGATCGCCGAACGCCGGTCCAGCAGCGCGGCGGTCGGCACCTCCCCCGCGATGCGCAGACGTGCATCGAACAATCCGGCGAGCACGTCACGAGCGACGGCGTCCGGGGTGGAGGCTGCGGTGACGAGATAGTTGGGAACGGCCATCGTGGGCGCGGAATCCTGCAGGCCGTAGGTGCCGGCCGGGACGTCGGCCGGTCGATACGCGTGCGAGTACCGTTCGTTCACCTCGTTGACCCACTCCTGCTCGATCGGGAGCAGGCGGACCGATGACCTCTCCGAGAGCTCGGCCACCCCCGGGGTGGGCAGCCCGCCGACCCAGAAGAAGCCGTCGATGTCGCCACGCTCCATCGCCTCGATCGACTCGCTGAGGTCGAGCTGGGGATTGCGCACGGAGCCGAGATCGACACCTGCCGCATCCAGCACCCGAGCGGCGATCACGTTCACCCCGGAGTTCTCCGCACCGAGGGAGATGGTGCGGCCGGCCAGATCCCCGATACCCGAGATCTCCGACTCTCCGCGTACGACGACCTGCACGTACTCGTCGTACAGGCGGGCGAGGGCCTGCACCTCCAGCGGATGGTCGAAGGCGCCGGAGCCCGCCACCGCGTCTGCCGCGGCGTCTCCCTGCGCGAACCCGATCAGCGCCTCCCCCGAACTCACCCGCAGCAGGTTGTCGACGGAACCCGCCGTCTCCTGCGCGACCATCCGGATATCCAACGAGTCCGACAGGTCTTCGGCCAGGTGGCTGCCGTAGTCGTAGTAGACGCCGGTGGACCCGCCGCTGGCGATGGCGTACTCCTCGTCCGTCCACTCGCTCGCACGCGGACTGCACGCGGTCACGCCGACCGCCAGCAGGAGAGCGCTCGCGCCGGCGAGCAACCGTCGCACGCCGGCCGTCACGGGGTCGTCCCATCGTGGAGCACGAGTGTGACAGCGAGACCGCCGCCCTCCGCCGCAGCGACGGCCAATTCGCCGCCGACCGTGGCGAGCAGGTCACTCGCGATGGCGAGGCCGAGTCCGGACCCCGGGGTGTCCCCGCTGTCGGCACTGCGCCAGAACCGGTCGGTCGCCGCCGCGGCCTGCTCCTCCGTCAGCCCCGGACCGTGATCGCGGACGGTGATCCGGCAGACCTGGCCCTCGCGTTCCGCACCGATCTCGATCGGCGCGCCCTCGGGAGAGAACTTCACGGCGTTGTCGATCACCGCATCCAGCGCACTCTCCACGATCGTCCGGTCGGTCACGCTCATCACCGGCGAAACCCCCGTGGCACGCAAGACGACCCCGCGCTGGGCGGCGACGTCGCGCCACGCGTCCCGTCGGCGAGCGGCGAGCGTCGCGAGGTCGACCGCCGAGATGGTCGAGTCGCCTCGTCCCCCACGAGCCAGCCCGAGGAGCGTTTCGAGGATGCGGGTCATCCGTCGCCCCTCTTCCCGCGTCTCCTCGACATCACCCTGCCACTCCTTCCCCAGTCCCGTCGCCAGATGCTCGACGCGCAGGAGCAGGGCGTTGAGGGGGTTGCGCAGCTCGTGGGAGGCATTCAGCGCGAACTCCTGCTGCCGCGTCATCACACGCTCGATCTCGTCGGCCATGCCGTTGAAGACCTGCGCCATGCGGCGCAGCTCCGGCGGACCGTCGTCGGCGGCGACACGCGCGTCCATCTCGCCCCGCTCGATCGCCACCATCGCCTCGTCGAGCCGTCGCACCGGCGACAGCACCCACCGGGCGAGCCGGAACACGAGCAGCACCCCGAGGGCGACCAGCACCAGCGCGATCGCCGAGATGAGCAGGATCTGCTGAAGGATCGCCGCGCGCGGCGCCTCCACATCTCCGGCCACCAGCACGGCACCGATCACGTCCCCGTCGTCGAACACCGGCTCGGCCAGGGCGGCGTCCGCGACGGTCCACGGGAACAGGACCGTCGGCTGCTCGGCGCGCCGCCCGGAAAGCGCGAGTCTGACCCGCTCGGCGTCCTCGTCCCGGAGCGCGGCCGGGTCCTGCTCCCCCGCCGCCCAGACATTGCCGCCGAGATCGAAGACCGTGACCTCGATTCCGTACACCTCGCGGAAGCGCGCCACCTCGGCGTCGATCACGGCGGCGCTGCCGGACCGCAGGGCCTGACGCGCACTCGTGACGAAATACCCGAGGTCGCCGAGCTGCTGCGTGTAGAACGCCTGCTGGACGCTGTGCGCCGCACTCCATCCGGCTGCGCCGCCGAGCGCGGCCAGGATCGCGACGAGCGGCACGAGGAAGACGATGATCAGACGGCGCCGCATGGCTCAGGACCCCGCAAGACGGTAGCCGACTCCGCGCACGGTCTCGATGACCCCACGGACTCCGGTCTTCTTCCTGATCGCTCCGACGTGCACCTCGAGCGAGTGCCCGAACCCGCGCCAGTCGGTGTTCCATACCTCACGGATCAGGCGCTCCTTCGGCACCGCCACCCCCGGGTATCGGGCGAGGACGGCGACGATGTCGAACTCCTTGCGTGTGAGGTCGATCGCCGTGCCGTCGACGAGCACCTGACGGGCGACGAGGTCGATGTCGACATGGCCGTCGTGCAGCAGCACCCGGGCGTCGGCCTCCGGTCTCATCGGCCTCGACCTCCGAGTGACCGCCTCGATCCTGGCGAGGAGCTCGTGCACGTCATAGGGCTTCACGACGAAGTCATCCGCGCCCGCGCGCAGTCCCTTGATGCGTTCGGCGACCTGGTTGCGGGCGGTCACGATCACGATCGGAACCTCCGAGCGCCCCCGGATGCGACGGCACAGGTCGACGCCGTCGATGTCGGGGAGACCGAGGTCGAGGAGGACCACCTCGGTGTCGGCTCCCAGCATGCCCAGCGCGGCAGCGCCGTCCGCCGCGCGCACAGTCGCGTATCCCGACCGTCCGAGGAAGGCCTCGAGCGCCCCGGCGACCCGGTCGTCGTCCTCGACGATCAGAATCCTCATCGACTCCGCTTCCTGCTTCCCTCGGCGCCCGAGAACTCAGTCGCCAGCGGACGCACGCTGTGCAAATGCACTCTCGTAGAGGCACACGCTGGCGGCCGTCGCCAGGTTGAGGGATTCGGCACGACCGAAGATGGGCAGCTTGAGCACCTGGTCGGCGAGGGCCAGCGCATCGTCTTCGAGCCCCCGCGCCTCGTTCCCGAAGAGCCATCCGGTGGGCTCGGCGAGCACGCCCTCGGCGCGCGCCTCCAGGAGATCGTCACCCTTCACATCGGCTGCGAGGATGCGGAGACCTGCATCGTGTGCGCGCTTGACGACATCGGCGAGGTCTCCCCCGACCGACACCGGGAGGTGGAACAGCGAACCCGTCGTGGCACGCACCACCTTCGGGTTGTACGGATCGACGGTTCGTCCCGTGAGCACGACGGCATCGGCGCCCGCCGCATCCGCCGCCCGGATGATCGTGCCGAGATTGCCGGGATCGCGCACCTCTTCGCAGATCGCCACCAGTCGCGGCGCGGCGTCGAAGATGTCGCGCACGGAGGTCGGTGTCTGCTGCACCACCGCCACGAGTCCCTGCGGAGTGACGGTGTCGGCCATCGCGTTGAGGACGTACTCGGTGACGTACTCGACGTCGATGTCGGCATCGGCGGCCTTCGCGCGGATGTCGGGGTGCCGCTCCCACCCGTTGGGCGTCGCGAACAGCTCGACGATCGCCTCGGGACGATAGGTGAGCGCTTCGCGCACGGACTGCGGGCCTTCCAGAAGGAACAGGCCCGTCTCGGTCCTCGCGCTTCGTTTGGTCAGCTTCGCGACGGCTCGGACTCGGGGCGAACGGGGGTTCTCCAGCACGATCACAGTCTAGGGAACGCCGGGCTGGTTCCCGCACCATCGGGATAAGGTGCCGGGATGACCCACAGCGCTGCTGCGAACACCTCTCGTCGGCGGGTCGCCCTCGCCGTTCTCGCTGTCGCGACGGTCGGGATCGGTCTGGTCGTCCATCGCGGCATGAGCGGTGCGGTCGGCGACATCGCGGGCGACGCGCTGTACGCCGTGCTCATCTACCTGCTCGTGGCCCTCGTCGCCCCGCGATGGCCTCGTCCCGCTGTGGCGTTCCTGTCCTTCGTGGTCTGCGCCGGCGTCGAGCTGCTCCAGCTCACCGGCCTTCCGCGCGAATGGGGAGCGATGTTCCCGCCGATCCGACTCGTCCTCGGCTCCGGCTTCGACCTGCGGGACCTCGCCGTGTACGCGATCGCGGTCGCCGCGACCTCCCTGATCGACATGGGAGTCACGCGGGCCGTGGGCCGCATTGCATCCAGAAACGCCACAGGGCGCCCTCCCGAAGGAGAGCGCCCTGTGTGAAGAGGTGCTTACGCAGCCGACTTCGGTGCGTTGACGTCGGAGGGCAGAGCCTTCTTCGCCGTCTCGACCAGCGTCGTGAACGTCGCCGCGTCGTTGACCGCGAGGTCGGCGAGCATGCGACGGTCCACCGTGACACCGGCGATGCCGAGGCCCTGGATGAAGCGGTTGTAGGTCATGCCGTTCTGGCGAGCCGCAGCGTTGATGCGCTGGATCCACAGGCGACGGAAGTCACCCTTGCGCTTGCGACGGTCACGGTACGAGTAGACCAGCGAGTGGATGACCTGCTCTTTGGCCTTCCGGTACAGGCGCGAACGCTGTCCGCGGTAACCGGAGGCGCGCTCGAGGATGACCCGGCGCTTCTTGTGGGCGTTTACTGCCCGCTTGACTCTTGCCATTTTCCTGTGTTCCTATTCGTGCGTTCGGCGCGCGTCAGCGACCGAGAAGCTTCTTCGCGACCTTGGTGTCAGCCTTCGACAGCACCTGGTCCTGGTTCAGACGACGGGTGCGACGGCTCGACTTGTGCTCGAGGTTGTGGCGCATCCCGGCCTGCTGCTTCTTCAGCTTTCCGCTTCCGGTGATCTTGAAGCGCTTCTTAGCACCCGAGTGGGTCTTCTGCTTCGGCATCTTCTCTTCCTTCGTATGGCGCCTTCTCAGGCGACGGTGTCAACCCGCGGTGCGGGAGTTCTGGGGGCGGGAGTCACTCCGCCGGAGCCGCGGCCGGTGCGTCCGACTCGTTCTTCGCGTCGCGCGAAGCCTGCTTGTTCGCCGCGCGCTGCGCGTCGCGAACCGCATTCTGCTCCTGCTTGGCCTCGGACTTGCTCTTGAGCGGCGCCACGATCATGACCATGTTGCGACCGTCGATGGTCGGGTTCGACTCGACCGTGCCGAGCTCGGCAACGTCTTCGGCGAACTTGCGCAGCAGACGAACACCCTGCTCGGGACGCGACTGCTCACGACCACGGAAAAGGATCATGGCCTTGACCTTGTCGCCGGCCTTGAGGAACCCCTCGGCGCGCTTGAGCTTGGTCGTGTAGTCGTGGGCCTCGATCTTCAGACGGAAACGGACTTCCTTGAGGATCGTGTTCGCCTGGTTGCGGCGAGCTTCCTTTTCCTTCTGGGCGGCCTCGTACTTGAACTTGCCGTAGTCCATGATCTTGACGACGGGCGGCTTCGAGTTGGGGGCGACCTCGACGAGGTCGAGATCGGCTTCCTGCGCGAGGCGCAGCGCTGCCTCGATGCGGACGACGCCGATCTGCTCACCCGCGGGGCCGACGAGGCGGACCTCGGGGACGCGGATGCGCTCATTGGTACGGGGATCGCTGATGCGGAACTCCTTAGACGATGTGATTCGGCCACCGCGATGCTGTCTGCATCACGGGCGAAATCGGAATCGTCCCCGCCCACCGGCATTCAGACGCCGGCCCCGCACCCTACCTGCCGGTTCCGTCTTGAGAACGGAGCCGGTGGAGTGCAAGACCCGGTAGCCTTGAACGGCAAGCGCGGGTGGGAAGTGAATCCTCTTTCGATCCGGAGCATGACGCTCCGGAGCCCGCCAAAGTCTAACAGAAAGCAAGGCGAAGTGACGAACCAGGCACCGGACGAGGCTGCACGCGAGCGCGAAGAGCGCTGGGCACGTCAGGAGGAGGCCGCATCGTCGGCCACACGAGACATCGCCGATGTACCCGCCGTCGAGGTGATCACCACCGCCGCCGTGCACCTCATGAGCGCGGCAGCCGTCAAGCTCGGGCTCGCCGACGATCCGGACGCCGCGGCGCAGATCGACCTCGACGAAGCGCGCAAGCTCATCAACGCCCTCGCCGGACTCATCACCGCCGGCGCTCCGGAGATCAGCGACATGCACGCGCGCTCCCTGCGCGACGGCCTTCGTTCACTGCAGCTCGCCTTCCGCGAGGCCTCCACGATCCCCGACCCGATCGGCAAGGGCCCGGGCGAGAAGTGGACCGGACCGGTCAACTAGCTTCGGCGCAGGTGTGAGACCTGCGCAACCGACGGGCTCACGAAGCCGCGCATTCTCCGCCGCCGACAGAGCCGAGATGGCGGGCGAAGAAGCGCGCGGCATCCTCGCCGGCGAACTGCGGGACGCCCGTGTGGCCGCCCATGTTGGCGTAGAGCGTCTTCTCGGTCGATCCGAAGGCGTCGAACAGGTCGAGCGCCATCCGGCGGTCGTTGCCCTCGTCATCCCATTGCAGGAGGACATGCAGCGGGATCGTGACCCGACGCGCCTCCTCCATCGTCGTACGGGGCACATAGCTGCTGGCGAAGAGGCCTGCCGCGACGATGCGTGAGTCGATCGCGGCGAGACGTACTCCGATTGCGATCACCCCACCGGAGAATGCCGTCCGCTCGCCGATCTCGGGAAGGGCAAGAGCCTCGTCGAGCGTGGTCTGCCATTCCGGCACCGCCTGATCGACGAGAGGAAGTATCAGCCGGTCGATGACCTCCTCGCCCGGCCCTTCGCCGGCAGAGATCGCACGAACAAGGTCAGCCCGCGCCTGCGCCGCGCCGAACCGGCGCGGAGGAGGAAGCGGCTGGCGGCGTCCACATGATGCCGGAGATGTCACCGATGGTGAATTCGCGCTCGGTGAGGCCGCCGTCGAGGTTCTGTTCAGACGTGAAGTGCATGGTCATGCCTTTCGGGAGTGCTGCTGATATGCGGCGCTCCCGGACGACCTATCGCCCGACCGTGACTCCCCGGAGGAGCACCGACGTCACTTCGTTCACGGATACCACCTCCTCACTTCCTGCACGGATCTCCGACGCTATCAGCACCGGCAGCAGCGATCGGACCGCGCACCTCCCCGCGGAGACGCGTTCCCGTTCCCGCCCGCGGTCCGAAGTGGAGACCGTCATCTCCGGCGACGAAGGATCAGGGCTCCAGGATCAGGGGGTCCGCGGTGGAGGGGCCGCTGCACGGGCCATCAGCGTGCGTCCAGACGATCGGTTCCTCGGATTCGTGGATGACGGTGCCCTGCGCGTCGAACAGGCGGATGTCGACCTCCTCCGGTGTCGACATGTCGAACATGAGCCGCCAGGTCCCGTCGTCCTGACGGGACGCCGCGAACAGGTTGGTCGAGGAGGTCTCGTCCTCCCCCGGCGCCGGTGAGCACTCCGCGTCCACGCAGAACTGGATGGCCGCGGTGTCCGGGAATACGCTCACGTCGACGACCACCCCGTTGACGTAGCCGATCGCCGGGCACGCGGTGTAGCAACCCGTGGTGCCGGTCGCGGCACCACCCAGGAGCGCGCCCACGGCGAGGACTCGCATCAGACCGCGGGACATGCCCCGATCGTAGCGAACGTTCTCAGACGCTGCGGCGGAGCTTCACGGTCAGCGAGTCGGCGAGCACAGCGATGCGATCATCGGACGCCCAGCGCTGAGCGAGACGCGAGAGCACGGCATCGAGCACCTCACGCTCCAGACCGTCGACGAGCTCGAGGACCACGATCAGCTCGGGGCCCCGGAGCCGCGCGTCGGGATCGCCCGCAGCCACCGCCACGTCGATCACCGCCAGTTCGTGCGCCACGCTCTCCTGGAGAGCCGTGAACACCTCTGTCGACAGGAAGCTGGGCTCCCAGCGCTGCTCCTGAGCGATCGCCCAGACCGCGGGACGCCGGATCACGAACTCCGTCTCTGACGTCGGGTCGAGAACGATGAGATCGGTGTCCTCCGCCGACGCCGCCAACGCGGCTCGAACGGCCGCGACGGGGATCGGTCGCGCGGTCGGATCCCATGCCTGCATCGCCTGCACGGACGAGAAGACCGGCTGCACGCGCCGGCCGTCAGGCGCCGCGACCGTCACGATGGACAGTTCCTGCGTCTTGTCGACGGTGAGACCGCTCGGCGCCACACCCTCCTCACCCTTCTCAGCGATGAGGGGGATCAGCACACGCGCGGTACGGAAGGCGTCGACCACGTCGACCTGGCT
Organism: Microbacterium sp. Cr-K32; assembly: GCF_000708345.1. Lineage (NCBI taxonomy): Bacteria > Bacillati > Actinomycetota > Actinomycetes > Micrococcales > Microbacteriaceae > Microbacterium > Microbacterium sp. Cr-K32. Next base: position 40,316 of record NZ_JARD01000015.1, read on the forward strand.
GCCTTCACCCGCACGGAACCGCAGCAGCGCGCCCAGCAGGGCGGGATCGGCGGAACCGTCGTCCGACGCGTGCGGATTCGACTCGAAGCTGCGCCCCTCCCAGGGGACGCCCGCCGAATCGCCGTGGTTGTGCGATTCCGGCCCGCAGGCGTGCGCGTCAGTCTCCTGCGACATCCAGAGCCTCAGCCAGCGTGAACGCGCCGGCGTAGAGTGCCTTGCCGACGATCGCACCTTCGACGCCCAGCGGCACGAGCTCGCGGAGCGCGGCGATATCGTCGAGGCTCGAGATCCCGCCGGATGCGACGACCGGTTTCGGGGTACGTGAGGTGACCTCGCGGAGAAGTTCGATGTTGGGGCCGCGAAGAGTGCCGTCCTTCGTGACGTCGGTGACGACATAACGGCTGCAGCCGGCGTCCTCGAGGCGGTCGAGCACCTCCCAGAGGTCACCGCCCTCCTTGGTCCATCCGCGGGCGGCGAGCGTCGTCCCCCGCACGTCGAGGCCGACCGCGATCGCCTCGCCGTAACGGCCGATCACATCGGCCGCCCACTCCGGGTTCTCCAGCGCGGCCGTGCCCAGGTTGATCCGGGTGGCGCCGCTCTCCAGAGCCGCCTCCAACGTCGCATCATCACGGATGCCACCGGAGAGCTCGATGCTCACACCCTTGAACTGCTTGATGACCTTGCGCAGGATCGGCGCGTTGCTGCCACGGCCGAATGCGGCGTCGAGGTCGACGAGGTGGATCCACTTCGCTCCCTGCGCCACCCACTCCCCTGCGGCATCCAACGGGTCGCCGTAGCTGGTCTCGGTTCCGGCCTCACCCTGGGTCAGACGGACGGCCTTGCCCCCGGCGACATCGACCGCGGGAAGGAGCGTGAGCGAGGGGGACTGCGCGAAGTCGTTCATGGGGTCCTTGTATCGGGAAGCTCTACGGCCCGGTGCGGGCACGAGAACCGAGGGTAGTCCGCCGGACGGCGGGGAACAAAACGGGTGACGCCTGCCGAAGACGTCAGAGGCTTCCGACCCAGTTGCGCAGCAGCTGGATGCCGGCTTCCCCGGACTTCTCCGGGTGGAACTGCGTCGCCGAGAGCGGCCCGTTCTCGACGGCGGCGAGGAACGGGTCGCCGTACCTCGTCCAGGTCAAAACGGGCTCGGGGAACGGCGGGATGACGTCGAGTTCCCAGGACTGCGCGGCGTAGGAGTGCACGAAGTAGAAGCGCTCCTGTTCGATGCCTCGGAAGAGCACGCTGTCGGCACCGGGCTCGACCGTGTTCCAGCCCATGTGCGGCAGCACCGGGGCATTGAGCTCGGTGACCGCGCCGGGCCACTCGCCGAGCCCTTCGGTGTCGTGCCCGCGCTCGACGCCGTGCTCGAAGAGGACCTGCATCCCGACGCAGATCCCGAGGACCGGACGGCCGCCGGCGAGACGGCGATCGATGATCTCGTCCCCTCCGTGGGCGCGCAGGGCATCGCGGACGGCCTGGAATGCCCCGACACCGGGGACGACGAGTCCATCCGCCTCGAGAGCGGTGGCGCGGTCGCGCGTCAGCACGGCATCCGCGCCGGCGGCGACGAGCGCCTTCACCGCCGAGTGGACGTTGCCCGACTCGTAGTCGAACACCGCGACCCGGGGCGCTGCGCTCACAGCGCGCCCTTCGTGGACGGGATGCCGTCGACGAGCGGGTCCAGAGCCTTGGCTTCGCGGAATGCGCGAGCGAAAGCCTTGTACTCCGCCTCGGCGATGTGGTGCGGATCACGCCCGCCGAGCACACGCACGTGCACGGTCAGACCGGCATTGAAACTGATGGCCTCGAATGAGTGACGCACCAGCGAACCGGTGAAGTGCCCGCCGATGAGGTGGTGTTCGAAGCCTTCAGGCTCTCCCGTGTGCACGAGATACGGACGACCGGAGATGTCGACGACCGCCTGCGCCAGTGCCTCGTCGAGGGGAACGAGCGCGTCGCCGTAACGGGAGATCCCGGACTTGTCCCCGAGAGCTTCGAGAATGGCTTGGCCGAGCACGATCGAGACGTCTTCCACCGTGTGGTGCGCGTCGATGTGCGTGTCGCCGGAAGCCCGCACCGTGAGGTCGGTCAGCGAATGCTTCGCGAAGGCGGTGAGCATGTGGTCGAAGAACGGCACGGACGTGTCGATACGGCTCGCCCCGGTGCCGTCGAGGTTCAGCTCGAGCTCGACGGTGGACTCCGACGTGCTGCGCACACGGTTCGCGGTGCGCGGGGTCAGTGCGGGGGTGCTCATGAAGCCGATCCTATCGAGGCCAGCGCCTCGAGGAACGCGGTGGTCTCGGCCTCCGTGCCCGCGCTGACCCTGAGGTGTCCGGGGATGCCGACATCGCGCACGAGCACGCCGCGGTCGTACAGCTGCTGCCAGGTGGCCCGCGGGTCGGCGACGCCGCCGAACAGGACGAAGTTCGACCACGATTCGTGCGGCTGGTATCCGAGCGCTTCGAGGGTCGCCGTGATCCGATCGCGCTGCTCGACGATCTCCTCCACCATCGCGAGCATCACGTCGGCGTTGCGCAGGGCCGCTATCGCCGCCGCCTGGGTGAGAGCGCTCAGGTGATAGGGCAGACGCACCAGACGCAACGCGTCGATGAAGGCGGGGTCAGCAGCGAGGTACCCGACCCGGGCCCCGGCGAAGGCGAAGGCCTTGCTCATGGTGCGCGAGACGGCGAGACGCGGGCGTCCGTCGAGCAGGGTCAGGGCAGAGATCGCATCGCGCGGCGCGAACTCCTGGTACGCCTCATCCACGATCACGATGCCACGGGCCGCGTCGTACACGGCTTCGATCACGTCCAGCCCGAGCGGCGTGCCGGTGGGGTTGTTGGGAGAACAGAGGATGACCACATCGGGATCGGCGGCCCGCACCTGCTCGGCAGCCTCGTCCGGGGTGATCGTGTAGTCGGGCTGACGCGTGCCGGCGATCCAGCGTGCTCCCGTCCCCTGGGCGATGAGCGGGTACATCGAATACGTCGGCGCGAAACCGAACGCCGTGCGCCCGGGACCTCCGAAAGCCTGGAGGATGTGCTGGAGAACCTCGTTCGAGCCGTTGCCGGCCCAGATCTGCTCCGGCGTGAGCCCGTGCCCCAGGTACTCCGCGAACGACTCGCGGAGCGTCGTGAACTCCCGGTCCGGATAGCGGTTGACGTCGCGGATCGCGACGGCGATGTCGTCGAGGATGTCGCTCGCCACCGCGTCGGGGATCGGATGCGTGTTCTCGTTCACGTTGAGCGCGATCGGGAGCGGCGCTTGCGGAGCGCCGTATGGCGTCAATCCGCGAAGATCGTCACGTAGCGGGAGATCGTTGAGGGAGAGGGTCACCCTTCCCATGCTAAGCGGCGCCTCGCCTCGATGACGCAAAGTTGCTGCAGTGCTGCCGCCGCCGGATCAGTTCACGTACTGGGCCGGGATGGCGAGCGTCTGGCCGATCTGGAGTTCTCCACCGCGCAGCAGGTTCATCCGGCTGATCTCACCGATGACGTCGCGCGGGTCGGCATCGGGAGCGACGCTGGTGGCGATCGACCAGAGGGTGTCTCCCGGCATGACGGTCACCGTCTCGACGCTGACGGCGGCCGAATCTGCTCCCGAAGCGATCGCGCTGCCACCGCTGAGCGCCGCGAAGGCGATACCGATCGCGAGCGGGACCGAGGCGAAGGCCAGCAGCACGGCGCGGCCACGCGTCGTCAGTCGGAGTCGCGTCGTGGGACGGGTCGACGCCGGAATGACTGCTGCGGTGCTGAAGCTGATGCTGCTCATGTGGTGCTCCTTAGCCTGTCCCGGAGCGGTGAGGCCGCCGGGGAAGTTGGCGTAGCGTTCGCATTCCCGTCTCGGCCGGGAGCCGTGAATGCGAAGCTACGTACCGAAGATATCTTCGAGTTCGAACATCTGTCAAGTATTCTTCGAAACCGAATCCGGAAATGAGCCGACACGCTCGAACAGATCTTCCAGATCGGCCCGTTTCTCGGATACGGTTTCGATAAGGACACCCCACCACGGGCCTCCGACATTCGAAGAGGGACGTCGGATCACGCACTGAAGGAGCACCATGAGCGAGAACTCTGCCCCCGAGTCGGAGGCACCGCGCACGCGCCGCCGGAAGAGCCTCAGCCCGAAGCAGATGGCGATCCTCGAGGTCATCCAGAACTCGATCGCGCACCACGGCTACCCGCCGAGCATGCGCGAGATCGGCGACGCCGTCGGTCTCAAGTCCCTCTCCAGCGTCACCCACCAGCTCGGGCAGTTGGAGCTCAGCGGCTATCTGCGTCGCGACCCCGGGAAGACCCGCGCCATGGAAGTGCTCATCGACCTCCCGGGGGCCAGCACCGAGAATCCAGCCGACGTGGCGGCCCCGGTCGGCGATGCGGCACTCGTCCCCCTCGTCGGACGAATCGCCGCGGGTGTGCCGATCACCGCCGACCAGCAGGTCGAGGAGATCTTCCCGCTCCCCCGCCAGCTGGTGGGCAAGGGCGACCTGTTCATGCTCAAGGTCTCCGGCGAGTCGATGATCGACGCCGCCATCTGCGACGGCGACTGGGTCGTCGTCCGTTCGCAGAACAGCGCCGAGAACGGCGAGATCGTCGCGGCGATGCTCGACGGCGAGGCCACCGTCAAGGTGCTGCGCCGTCGCGACGGCCACACGTGGCTGCTCCCGCGCAACTCGGCGTTCGAGCCCATCCTGGGCGATGAAGCCGTGATCCTCGGCAAGATCGTGGCGGTGCTCCGCGCGGTCTGAGACGAGAGCACGACGAAGGCCCTCCCGGCTCCCTGGAGGGCCTTCGTGTGCGCCCCGCGTGACGCTCGTGCCAGCGCCCCATAGGCTCGAAGCATGACGTCGTCCCCCTACGGTTCCTGGCCTTCGCCTTTCTCCGCGGCATCAGTCGCGGCGTCCTCACCTCGCATCGACGGCGCCCGCTTCGTCGGCACGGAGATCTGGTGGGGTGAGTCGGTGCCGTCCGAGAAGGGACGGGTGACGGTACGGAGTTCCACGGGCGCCGAGGTCCTCCCCGCGCCCTGGAACGCCCGCTCCCGCGTGCACGAATACGGTGGTGGCGCCTGGACGGCGGACGATCGGGGGACGCTCTACTTCGTCGACGCCTCAGACCAGCGGGTGCGCCGCCTGACCCCCGACGGGGATCTCGTCACGCTCACCGCTGCCGGTCCCGCGCACGGAGGTCTGCGCGTGCAGGACGGACGTCTGCTCGCCGTGCGCGAAGACCTCTCGACCACACCGAAACTCCGTGCGATCGTCGAGATCCCGCTCGACGGCTCCGCCGCAGAAGACGAGTCAGCGGTCAGCGTGATCGTGCAGGGCGAGGGGTTCTTCGCCCACCCCGCATTCTCCCCTGACGGGACCCGCGCCGCGTGGGTCGCCTGGGAACGGGGGAAGATGCCGTGGGAGAGCGCGCGCGTGCAGGTCGCCGAGGTCGACGGAGGCCTCCCGCGGACGATCCCCTCGCGAGCGGCGCTGCAGCCCGAGTGGCTCAGCGACACGGAACTGGTCTTCGCCGACATCGCCGATGACCGCTGGACACTCCACCGCATCGCCATCGACGGGGTGACGCCTTCCGGATCCCCGCGGCCGCTGGCTCCGTCCGATGCCGACACGGGCTACGGGCTCTGGGTGCTCGGCAACCGCTGGTATCAGCCGTTGGAGGACGGCCGCATCGTCGCCGTCCGCACGAACGGGCGCGACGACGTCGTCGTGATCGACACCGGAGGGGGCGAGAGCATCATCGAGTTCCCCGGCGACGGTCATGTGAGCGTCGATGCGGTCCGCGGCACCCGGGTGCTGCTCTCCGGCAACGGTTCCCGGGTGGCGGCGGGGCTCTGGTGCGTCGATATCGAGTCGGGAGAGGTCGTCGCCGTGCGCGGCGGGGAGCCCGTCGATCCGCGCTGGATGCCGGCGTCGATGTCGATCGAGATCGACGGTCCGCACGGCGCCGTGCACGCATTCGCCTATCCGCCGGCGAACCCCGACGAGGAGGCCCCCGTCGACGAGCTCCCGCCCTACGTCGTGCTGGTCCACGGCGGACCGACGGCGCATGTGACTGGGGCAGCCTCGGCAGCGATCGCCTTCTACACGAGCCGCGGGATCGGCGTGCTCGACGTGAACTACGGGGGCTCCACCGGCTATGGTCGTGCCTATCGCGAACGCTTGGACGGCCAGTGGGGTGTCGTCGACGTCGACGACGTGATCGCGGCGGCGCGGGGCCTGGCTGCCGCCGGGCTCGCCGACCCCGACCGCCTGGCCATCCGCGGCGGATCGGCAGGCGGCTGGACCGTGCTGTCGGCACTGGTGCGAGGCGGAGCCTTCGCCGCGGGGATCAGCCGCTACGGCGTCGCCGACCTGCGGATGCTGGCCGCGGAGACTCATGACTTCGAGGCATCGTACATCGACGGCCTGGTGGGCCCGCTGCCCGAGTACGAGCATCTGTACGTCGAGCGTTCACCGCTCACGCACACAGATCGCATCACTGTCCCCGTCCTGCTCCTGCAGGGCGGCGAGGACCGCGTCGTCCCTCCATCCCAGTCCGAGGCGATCCGCGATGCTCTGGCAGAGCGCGGCATCGAGCACGAGTACGTCCTCTATCCCACCGAGGGACATGGTTTCCGGAGCGCGGAGACCATCGTCGACTCCCTCGACCGCGAGCTGGCGTTCCTCGGCCGCGTCTTCGGCTTCCACCCGCGCCCGTGACGGGCTGTCGACTCGTCACGGCAGTGCCGGAGAGTCGGGGCCTGAGAGCCCGGGGCTACTCTCCCACGCGATTGCGCAGACGCATGGCACGGTCGGCCTCACGGGTGTCCTGACGCTCGCGCAGGGTCTGCCGCTTGTCGTATTCGCGCTTGCCCTTCGCCAGGGCGATCTCGACCTTGGCACGACCGTCGGAGAAGTACAGCTTCAGCGGGATGAGGGTGTATCCCCCGGCCGAGACGGCGTGCGCGATCTTGGCGATCTCCTCGCGATGGAGGAGCAGCTTGCGGATGCGTTTGGCCGAGTGGTTCGTCCAGTGCCCCTGCGAGTACTCGGGGATGTGCACGGAATCGAGGAAGACCTCGTTCCCCTTCACGAACGCATAGCCGTCACTGAGGTTGGCGCGACCCTGACGCAGCGACTTGACCTCGGTGCCGGTGAGCACCATCCCCGCTTCGTACGACTTCTCGATCGTGTAGTCGTGACGTGCGCGACGATTGGTCGCGACGACCTTCTCTCCGCGTTCCCTGGGCATGATGCTCTCCTGTTGCCGTGATGAGCTCGATCGATCGTTCCGACCGAGCAGCCTTTCAGGCTATCAGGTACGCAGCCAGCGTCGGATCGCGAAGCCGGCGGAGAGCGCTGCGAGGATCACGCCGATCCCGATCAGCACGGGAACCACGAGAGCCGCGTCCTGCATCGTGACCCATGTGGTGATGAACGGCACCCTCCCCCGCAGGTAGCCGTTGACCCCGAAGTGCATACCGGCGACGACGGCGGCGCTGGCCAGAGCCGAGCCGAGGAAGGCGGCGAACACGCCCTCGAGGACGAACGGCGTCTGGATGAAGCGGTTCGAGGCTCCGACCAAGCGCATGATGCCGATCTCCTTGCGCCTCGCATACGCGGACAATCGGATGGTCGTGCCGATCAGTAGGGTCGCCGCGATGAGCATGAGCACGGCGATTCCCACCGCGATGTAGGTCGCGACCGTCAACGCGGAGAACAACGGCTCGAGATACTGCAGCTGGTCCTTGACCTGCTCGACCCCGGCCTGTCCACTGAACGCCTCGGCGAGCACCTGCGACTGACCAGGGTCCTTCATCGTGACGAAGAACACCTCGAACGCCTGGTCGGGCGAGAGCACGCTCGCCTGGTCCGCGCCGAGCTGGTCGACGAGCTTGGCGTACGTCTCTTCCTTCGTATCGAAGGTCATGGAGCTGATGAGCGGCTTGAGCGCGTCACCCTCGAGCTGAGCCCGGACGGAGGCGACCTGCTCCTCGCTCGCCGCGCCGTCGAGGCACGTCTCGGATTCCGAGACCGCCGAACACATGTACACCGCCACCTGGGCACGTTCGGCCCAGTACCCGCGCATGACCCCGATCTGCCCCTGCATGAGGATCGCGGCGCCCACGAACGTCAAGGAGACGAAGGTGACGAGCACGACGGAGATCACCATCGAGATGTTCCGCCGCAGGCCGCCCAGGGCTTCGGTCAGGATGAGTCCGATTCTCATGAGGTCGGGCCCACTTCCTCGTCGTCTTCATCGGAGAGTCCGAGGCGATCGGCGACGCCGAGCTCGGCGACGTCCACCGTCGGCAGAGCGATCGGATGGGTACGCGGCCGGATCACCGTCGGAGGTTCCACGACAGCACGAGGCTCCGCGACAGCAGGGGTCTCCGCGACAGCAGGAGGCTCCACGACTCCGGCCGCGGCGCCGGTCTCCGGGGAATGCACCGACTCCGGAGGTTCGACCGTGCGCGGGGCCGGGGGAACCACGGTCTCTCCCTCGCGGTCGACGGAGGACGCGGCCGCCGTGCGCTGAGTGCTGAGCTCCTCGGCCAGCGCGGCACGCACCACCGAGAGATCGGCTGTCTGACGCTGCACCTCCTGGACCGCGGTGAGAGCAGCCGCCGCCGCCGCTCCGCGCACCTCCTCCGGGACGAGGCGCGGGATGTTGGAGGTGTCGCCGTATCCGCCGTGCACCTCGTCGCGCACCATCTCCCCGTCACGCAGCTCGATCACTCGGCGCTGCATCTGGTCGACGAATCCGGCCTCGTGCGTGGCCATCAACACAGTGGTGCCGCCGGCGTTGATGCGAGCGAGCAGCTGCATGATGTCGACCGACGTCGCGGGGTCGAGGTTTCCGGTCGGCTCGTCGGCGAGCAGAACCTGGGGACGGTTGACGAGGGCTCGCGCGATGGCGACCCGCTGCTGCTCTCCACCCGAGAGCTCGTGGGGCATCCGCTTCTGTTTGCCGTCGAGACCCACGAGGGCGAGGGCCTCCGGAACCGCCTGCTGGATGAAGCCGCGCGACGAACCGGTCACCTGAAGCGTGAACGCGACGTTCTGGTAGACCGTCTTCGAAGGCAGCAACCGGAAGTCCTGGAAGACCGACCCGATGTGGCGGCGGAAGTACGGCACCTTCCGGTTCGCGAGCGCGCGCAGGTCTCTGCCGAGCACCGCGACCCGCCCCGACGTCGGGACGTCTTCGCGCAGAATAAGGCGCAGACAGGAGGACTTGCCGGAACCCGAGGCTCCGACGAGGAAGACGAACTCCCCGCGTTGCACCTCGAAGTCGACTCCGGAAAGGGCGGGCTTCGACGTCCCGCGGTAGCGTTTCGTGACGTTCTCGAACCGAATCATGGCGCTACGAGCCTACGTGCGGGCTGTCCGCTGGCCGCGAGCGACACCCCGCACGGCGCTTCCGCCCTCAGGGCCGGATGGGGAGAGCTCCCCATCCGCGACCCGGTGGCGCGTCGCCTCCCACTGCTATACATGAAGATGTCGGCTGCAGGAAGCAGCTGCCGAGTTCTTTCAAGGGGGAGCCATGACAACGCCCGCAGGATGGTACGACGACGGATCGGGTCGACAGCGCTGGTGGGACGGCCAGCAGTGGACCGAGCACTTCGCCCCGGAGGCCGCGGACGCCGCGGTCGATCCCGACGCGCACGCCGGGTCTTCGGAACAGGCCGGGTCCTCGGCATCGTCGATCGATGACACCGTGATCCGTGCATCCGACGACACCGCGACCACACCCCCGTCGCCGGACGCGACCGCACCGACGACTCCCCTGAGCGACGACCTCGGCGCCTACTCCGCACCAGCCGCTCCGGCCGCTCCAGCCGCCCCGGCGGAGGTTCCGACGCCGTCGGCCGACTTCTACCCCGGCACCGCCCCGGCGTACTCCGGCAGCACGACGGGGTATCCGGCTGCAGCCCCGTACGGGCAGCCTGCCGTCGAGGAACCGAAGAAGCTCTCGATCCTCGGACTCGTCGGGCTCGGGCTCGGGGTGCTCGGCACCATCCTGGTCTTCATCCCGGTGATCGGATTCTTCGGCTTCATCCTGCTCGGCGCGGGATTCATCGTGTCGCTCATCTCGCTGTTCCTCAAGGGGAAGAAGTGGCCGGGCATCGCCGGACTCATCCTGGCGGTCGTCGGGACGATCATCGGCATCGTGATGTCGTTCGTCTACCTCTTCGCCTTCGCGCAGGGAGTGAGCGAGGAGATCGACAAGCTGCCCACCTCTTCTCCGTCGATCGAGGCCACCGCGCCGAGCGATACCGACGGCTCCGAAGGAACGGATGTCGGAGTTCGTCCGACCGCTCCTGAGGTCGCGCAAGGTCTGACGGCGATTCTCGCCTCGTCGGGTGCAGAGGGGTACACCGAGGCTCAGATCACCTGCCTCGCCGACCTCTTCGTCGCCTCCGACCTCGACAATGCGACGTTGCGCACGATCGCCGACAGCGACGGCACCCTCACCGACACCGATGCCCTGTACGGTGTCGCCGAGGTGCTCGGCGACACCGATGCGATCACCGGGTGCTTGGTGCCCTGACCCGTCCCCAATGGGCCAAGAAGGCCTCGGGAGCACCGTGCTCCCGAGGCCTTCTTCACGTGATCGTCTTCTCATTCGACACAGACCCCGCAGCGCCGCTACCGTCGTCACTGACGGCCGAGCCCCTGTGGAGAGGCCTGCGTAGCGAGACGACCTCACCACGCATCCGCCGACCGAGAAAGACGCACGGAACGCCTGATGACAACACCTGCCGGCTGGTACGACGACGGCTCCGGAAACCGACGGTGGTGGGACGGACTGCAGTGGACGGAGCACGTCGTCACCGGGCAACACGCACCCGCCACCGAGACGACCGCAGCCGAGACGACCGCAGCCGCGTCGACCCCCGCCGGGTCGACTCCGGAACCGGCCGCACCTGTCGTTCCCTCAGCCGACGCCGAGCAGGCGCCCTTCGTCCCGCCATACACGCTCGCCGGCCAGACGTTCTCTCCATCGGCTGCCGCAGCACCCCAGACCAGCACGACCTCCGCGCCCTATGGCGGGTATCCGGCGGCCACGTGGCCGGTGGCTCCTTCTCCGCAGCCTGCGGCCGGAGTGCCGGTGGTGGGCATCTTCGGCCTGGTCGCCGTCATCGTCGGCGTCGTCAGTGCCTGCATTCCCGCGATCGTGATCGCCGGGTGGGCCCTTCTCGCGGTCGGGTTCGTGATGTCGCTCATCTCCCTGTTCCTCCGCGGAAGGAAGTGGCCGGGGATCACCGGTCTCGTCATCGCCGTGGTCGGTGCGATCCTCGCTGCCGCTGTGTCCTTCCTGGTGGTCGCGACGACCTCGTCGCCGGATACCGACGGCACGTCGTTCGGCACTCCCAGCGAACGGCCGACGGATGGCGGCACCGCCACCGAGAGCCAGGACCCCTCGTCGATCGAGGGTGCCGAGATGGTGCCCTTCGCCGACCTCGAAGTGGGCGACTGCCTGCCATTGGTCGAGTACGGCGAAGACGAATTGGTGTTCGAGCTGCCCGTGGTTCCCTGTGAGCAACCGCATACCGACGAGGTCTTCTTCATCTACGACGTCGAGGACGGCGAATTCCCCGGCGACGACGTGCTGAACGAAAGTGCGTGGAACGGCTGTTATGAGGCGTTCGAGGCGTATGTCGGCAGATCCTACGAGGCTTCCGAACTCGACTTCTACAACTACCAGCCAACGAAGGCGACCTGGATCCGGGAGAACGACCGCACCGTGCAGTGCATCCTCTTCAGCTACGAGGATGTGACCGGGACCCTCCGCGACTCCGGGCGCTGAACGCGCGCGCGCAGCAAGAAGGCCCCGGATCGCTCCGGGGCCTTCTTCGCGGACTCAGTCCTCGATCTTGCGCTTACGCCAACGGATGCCCGCGGAGATGAAGTCGTCGAGATCGCCGTCGAAGACGGCCGCAGGGTTGCCGGACTCCTGACCCGTGCGGAGGTCTTTCACCAGCTGCTGGCCGTAGAGGAAGTAGGAGCGCATCTGGTCGCCCCAGCTCGCGGTGATGTTGCCCGCGAGCTCCTTCTTCTTCGCCGCCTCCTGCTCCTTCTGCAGCAGCAGCAATCGGGTCTGCAGCACGCGCATCGCTGCGGCGCGGTTCTGGATCTGCGACTTCTCGTTCTGCATGGAGACGACGATGCCGGTCGGGAGGTGGGTGAGGCGCACGGCCGAGTCGGTCGTGTTGACCGACTGCCCACCAGGACCGGAGGAGCGGAAGACGTCGACGCGGATATCGCTCTCCGGGATGTCGACCTCGGTGGCCTCCTCCATCAGCGGGATGACCTCGACGGCGGCGAACGACGTCTGGCGCTTGTCGGCCGAGCCGAACGGGCTGATGCGCGCGAGGCGATGCGTTCCGGCCTCGACCGAGATGGTGCCGAAGGCGTAGGGCGCGTCGATCTCGAAGGTCGCCGACTTGATGCCCGCGCCCTCTGCGTAGGACGTGTCCATGACCTTGACCGGGTACTTGTGCCGTTCCGCCCAGCGCAGGTACATGCGCATCAGCATCTCGGCGAAATCGGTGGCGTCGTCGCCGCCCGCGCCGGAGCGGATCGTGATGATCGCGGATCGCTCGTCGTATTCGCCGTCGAGCAGCGTCTGCACCTCGAGCTGGTTGATCAGGTCGGTGAGGGCGGCGAGTTCGGCACGAGCCTCCTGTGCGGAGTCCTCATCGCCCATCTCGTTCGCGAGCCCGACGAGCACCTCGAGGTCGTCGAGACGCTGAGCGATGCCGGTGATGCGGGCGAGCTCGGACTGACGGTGGCTGAGTGCGCTGGTCACCTTCTGCGCGTTCTCGGTGTCGTCCCAGAGGTCGGGGGCGCCGGCCTCCTCGCTGAGACGCGCGATGTCGTCGCGGAGACGGGAGACATCGACGACCTCGCTGATGTCGCCGAAGGTGTGCCTGAGCGCCTGGATTTCGGCGGAGAGATCTAGTTCGAGCATGACACCTCAGCCTAACGTGCCGCCTGCCCGCGCGGGGACCCCGTCGTCCGAGATCCCTGGTCGAGCGGAGTAGCGTGAAGCTGTGAGCAGTGCATCGACGGTCCTTCGGCAATTCGGACCCATGGTGTACCTGCCGACGATCCTCTTCGCACTCGGCGAGGGAGCCGTGATCCCGCTGATCCCGGTGCTCGCCGCGTCCATGGGCGCAGACGTGGCGTTCGCGGCACTCGTGGCCTCCGCGCTCGTCATCGGGCAGCTGTGCGGGAATCTCCCCGCCGGATGGGCAGTGGGCAAGGTCGGCGAGAGATACACGATGGTGATCGCCGGCGTGATCGCGATCGTCGCCGGGATCGGGATGGTGTTCGCGCCGTCGCTGGGCGTGCTGGCGGCGTCGGTGTTCCTTCTCGGGATCTGCGCGGCAGCCTTCGGTCTCGCCCGGCACGCCTTCATGACCACTCGAGTGCCGGTCGCCTTCCGCGCGCGCTCCCTCTCCCTTCTCGGCGGCAGCTTCCGCCTCGGCATCTTCATCGGACCGTTCGTGGCCGCAGGACTCCTGCAGCTGTTCGGGAGTGAGAGCGCGGCGATCTGGTTCTTCCTCGCCTGTCTCGTGGTCATGGTGGTGCTGGTGCTCTTCGGGCCCGACCCGGAGAAGATGATCCCTCCCGTTCCGGCGAGCGCCCACGAGCGCTATCTGGAAGACTCCGGCGAGGCGGTGAGCGGGTCGATCCCGACAGTCGAACGCCTGGGCATCTTCCAGACGATGTGGCGCCAGCGGGCGGTGCTCGGACGCCTCGGACTCGCCGCCGCGTCGCTCTCCGCCGTGCGCTCGGCTCGTCAGGTCGTGCTGCCGCTCTGGGGACTGTCGCTGGGATTGGACGCCTCGACCATCGCCCTCGTCGTCGGTGTCTCCGGGGCCATCGACTTCGCCCTGTTCTACGCGAGCGGGCAGGTGATGGATCGCTTCGGTCGACTGTGGGCGGCGATGCCCGCGATGGTGCTGATGGGAGCCGGCTTCCTCGCGCTGTCCTTCACGCACGACGTCGATGCGGCGGTGCTGTGGTTCGGCATGTTCGCCGTGGTCCTCGGTGTCGGCAACGGCCTGTCGAGCGGGATCCTGCTGACCCTGGGCGCCGACGTCGCGCCGAAGCGCGAACCCGCGGCCTTCCTCGGTTCCTGGCGCACGCTCACCGACGCGGGCGGGGCGATCGCTCCGCTACTGGTCTCGGCCATCACCGCTGTCGCCGCCCTGCCGTTCGCGGCGGCCGCGATGGGTGTGGTCGGTCTGGTCGGCGCCCTCGGCTTCCTGCGCTGGATCCCGCAGTTCGTCCCTCGCGAGCGACCGGAAGCCGACGACGACTCCTCCGAAGGAGAGCAGGAATGATCTCGATTCTGGAAGCGGACGCCCACCGCCTGATCTCGGCCTTCGCTCCCCGATCGGAGCGCGACCGCGCCGCGCAGGCCGACTTCGCCTCGTTCTTCGGGGCCGACGGAGGCCCGGTGCATCGTGAGTCGGGCCCGGATCACCTCACCGCGTCATGTGTCGTGTTCGATGTGTCGCTCGAGCACACGCTGCTCGTCTTCCATCGCAAGGGGCAGTTCTGGGTGCAGCCGGGAGGTCACGTCGAGGACGGAGACGATTCGGTCCTGAGCGGTGCATTGCGCGAACTGCGCGAGGAGACGGGTATCGCGGTGGACCCGGCGGCCGCACCTCTCGCCTACGATCTCGACCATCACGGACTTTCGTCCCGCTTCGGCTCCTGCGCCTCGCACCTCGACGTCGGGATCGCCGTGGTCGTCGACCGCGACGCTGCGCTCACGGTGAGCGAGGAATCGGAAGACCTGCGCTGGTGGCCGGTCGACGCGCTGCCGGCCGAGGTGCCGCCGCAGCTCGTTCCTCGACTCGACGGACTGCTCGCGCAGCTGCGCGCCCCACGCTGATCCCCAGGGTCCTGTCACCGCAGGGGCCGGTCACCGCAGGGGCCGGTCACCACAGGGCCCGGTCACCGCAGGGCGGTGCGACTCGTGGCGGTCGACTCCAGCGGGACGCCGTCGGGCACGAACACGGACACCAAGGGCGGACGCCACTCCGCCGTGACGGTGACTCGTGCGGTGACGCCGTCAGGCGTGCCTGCGGCGGTGATCGACGCCTCCCCCGGCAACGCGGACACCATCGCCTCGGCTTGCTGCTCGACGCCGTCATCCGTGAGTTCGGCACGCACGCTGCCGTCGCGCACCGCCAGGGTGAAGCCGTCCGCTCCGGCGAGCGCGGCGGAATCGGCGAGCGCATCCAACCGCTTCTGGGCGATGTAGAGATCGGTCGCGCAGACGCACACGAAGATCACGGCCAGAGCCAGAAGCACGTAGCCGAGGGTGAGGAGCAGCACACTCCCCTCTTCGTGGTCGCCGACGGCGCCCGTCCCTGTCCGGGACAGGTCTCTCATTCTGCGCCCCACAGTCGCGACACCTTCTGCACCGCTTCGGCTTGCACGGGGACAGCGGTCGAGCGATCGAGTCCGAGCATCTCCGGCACCAATGGAAGTCGCACCGACGTGGTGACGGTGACGACGATGGTCGCCCCGGCTGACGGGCACTCGACCGCGCGTGGGGTGCAGGCGATCGTCAGATTCACCGCTTCCTCATCCAGACCGTACTCGTCCACGATCCCCGCCAGCACCGCATCGCTCCTCTCCGCCGCCGTCGTCGCATCGGGTGCGCGCGCGACGACACGGGCGACGTGCCGTGCTGCTGCCTCGGCTCCGAGCGTCTGTTCCTGGATCGCACCGAGCGCGATCACGAGATAGATGAGCGGCACGAGAAGGATCACCCCCACCGCGATGAACTCGAGCGCGGCCGATCCCTCGTCATTCTTCTCCGAAAGTCTCGGCAGGTGCACGAGCCTCCACCTCCATCGCGAGGGGGAGGCCGATCAGTCCGAGCAGCGGAAACGTCGTGCGGACCCGGACGTCGACCGTCTCGTACGGCGGGGCGCCGGAGACGCCGATGCGGATGTCCTCGGCGTAGTCCGCCCCCACCGCTCGCGAGATCACGTCTCTGGTGCGTGCGATGCCCTCCTCCGGGGTCGTATCGGCGAGAGCCGCGTGGTAGGCGCCTTCGACGGCAGCGTCGTGCACCACGTTGCGCACGTACACCGCGAAGGCGAGCTGCAGCACAGCGAGTGTGAGGGCGGTGAGGAGCGTTCCGACCAGCACGAACTCCACCGGGCTGGAGCCGCGATCATCCGCGCAACCACTCCGGTCCTCCATGTCAGAGCCCCGAGACCCTCTGGATCGCCTGCTCGAACAGCGAGGTCAGAGCAGGACCGGCGACGGCCCAGATGAGCACCACCAATCCCGCGGTCATCAATGTGACGAGCACCCATCCGGGAACGTCACCCGTTTCGTCGTCGATGAAGGCGCGGAACCGGGGTGCGGCGTCATGCCAGGGGCGTCGCCGCCGCTCCTGCGTTCGTGCGGTCATGGTGGTCCTTTCGTCGTGCGGTCAGCCGATGCCGAGCCGGAGGATGAACAGCCCTGGATACACGGCGAAGAGCACCGAGAGCGGAAGGATCAGGAAGACGAGCGGGAGCAGCATCAGGATCTCTTTGCGTCCCGCCTGCTCGATCAGCACACGTTTCGCGTCTTCGCGCGCATCACCCGCCTGAGCGTGCAGTACCGCGGCGAGGGGCGCACCATGCTCGAGCGCCGCGATCACCTGGTCGACGACGCGCGACAGTTCGGGAAGCTGGAGGCGTCGCGCCATCTCGTGCAGTGCGTCGGCCATCGGCGAGCCCGTGCCGACCGCGAGCACCACCTGGCGCAGTTCAGCAGTGAGTTCGCCGGAGCCCACGTCGGCCACCCGACGCAGAGAATCGAGGAACCCCTCACCTGCGGAGAGGCACAGAGCCAGGAACTCGAGAGTCGTCGGGAGCTCGTCGGTGAGTCGCACCCGGCGAGCCTTGGCCCTCACAGAGAGCTGAAGGTCGTACGCAGCGGCGGCAGCCGCCCCGCAGAGCAGCGGCATCACACTCGTCGGCACCGTCAGCCGTCCGGCCAGCGCGAGCACGGTCAGCACGACTGCGCCCACACCGATCCCGGCGAGGCCCCAGCCCAGTTGCCGACCACGGAACGATGCGGGGCTCATGCGCACACCCGCCTGCGCGAGGCGCTGGCGGAGAGCCTCTCCCCCGCCGACCAGCCTCTCGAAAGCGCCCCGCGCACGCTCCCACAGCGTCCGCCCGCTCGTGGGAAGTGATCCCACCGCGGGGAGGACACCTCGGGGCAGGTAGTCGTCAGCGACGACATCGCGCACATACGGCCCGATCCGCACGACGAGAGATGCCGCTCTCCAGCGCGGAAGCACGGAGAGGATGCTCAGCATCCCCGCAGCGAAGCCGCACCCGATCAGAACCGCGATCGCGAGCGCCGAGACCCCGTTCACCCGAACCACCGCCGCGGCTCAGGAAGCCTGCCGATGCGGACCATGATGTGAAACGCGACCACCGACACCGCTGCTCCCAGGCAGATCACGAGCATCCCTTCGGGAGTGCCGTACGCTGCTGCTCCCTCAGGCCGGAGAACGAGCAGCCCTATGATCACCCAGGGGGCGATCGCGCCGAGGACGGCCGCGCCCCGGATCCATGACTGGCGAGCCTCGACTTCGCCCCGCAGGGCGGCATCCGCCCGCACCGAACTCGACAGCGCGCGCAGCACACTGATCAGTTCCGTGCCACCGACCTGACGCGCCATCCGCAATGTCTCGGCGATGCGATCGCCGATGGGGTCGGCCAGCGTGGATTTGAGTCGGTCGAGGCTGGTCTCGAATCTGCCGCTCGCACGCAGATCCCTCGCGAACACGACGAATGCCGGTCTCAGCGTCTTCGGCGCGGACTCCGCCAGGCTCGCCACTGCGTCGGGGAGCGATAGGCCCACGCGAATCGCCGCGATCAGGAGATCGCACACGTCCGGCCAGAGCTGTCGCCGCAACCGTCGCAACCGCGCTCGGCGCCCCCGCAACAACACGATGGGTGCGACGGCTCCCGCGACGCCCGCCAGCAGCGCGAGTACGGCGATCCCGGTCAGGAGCCAGGCGACCGATGCGGCTATCAGTCCGGCCGCGGTGACGATGACGAGGAGCGCGCGCCGGGAGAGCCGGTCGAAGCCGGCCTCCTCGATCAGGCGGACGAGTCGCCCTCGCCGGGTGGCCGCCTCGGCCGCGTCCGATCGCGGCCACATCCAGGGCGACAGGCACAGAAGCACCCCGGCCGCGAGGAGGGCGCCGACGAAAACTGTCACGACACGATCCCGATCAGGCGTGGCTCGCTGCGGCCGGTGCCGATGCCGTCGCTCGTTGGCGCTCCTGCCCGGTAGACGTTCCTGGTCTGGAGCCGTCCTTCGGCGAGGTCGCCGGTCGGGGCGATGATCTCCTGCACGTGTCGCTGCCCCGCGCGGTCCCTGGCGCAGTGCACGACCAGGTCGACAGACGCGGCGAGTGCAGGGGCGATGAAGGCGCGGTCGATGTTGCGCCCGGCCAAGAGTGGAAGGATCGTGAGCTTCTCGATGGCCTCGGCCGCAGAATTCGCATGCACGGTGCATGCGCCCGGCACCCCGGTGTTGAGCGCGAGGACCAGATCGAGAGCCTCCGCGTCGCGGACCTCGCCGATCACGAGACGGTCCGGTCGCATACGCAACGCCTCCTTCACCAGCCTGCGCAACGTGATCTCCCCGGTCCCCTCGAGGCTCGCCTGTCGCCCCTGCAGCGCGACGAGATCGGGCCCGTCCACAGCCAGTTCGAACGTCTCCTCCACCGTGACGATGCGTTGAACGTCGGCGCACGAGGCCAGCAGCGCGCCGAGCATCGTGGTCTTCCCCGCGTGCGTGGCGCCGGAGACGATCACGCTCTTGCCGTCGTTCATGGCCACCCGCAGCAGCTCGGCGACATCGGCGGGCATCATCCCCTGCGCGGCGAGCGCTCCGAGAGATCGGTACTTCGGCAGGAACTTGCGGATATTGACCGCCCACGAGCCCCTCACCACATCAGCGATCGCCACATGCAGACGGGACCCGTCCGGCAGCGAAGCATCCACGAACGGCTGGCTGATGTCGACCCGCCGACCGGTCGACTGCAGCATGCGCTCGACGACGTCGCGCACGGTCCCTTCGTCGAGACGAAGGGTCGTCCGCTCGGCCGTTCCCTCTCGCGCGACGTGCACGTGTCCCGTTCCGTTGAGCCAGATCTCCTCGATCTCCGGATCGTCGAGCAACGGTTGCAGCGCACCGAATCCGCTGAGCGACGCCATGACCTCTCTCACACACGCCGCTTCATCGTCGATCAGGGACTCGCCGCGAGCGAGGGCGAGATCGTCGTGACGCCGGACCTCGGCATGGGTGATCCGCCATGCCGCGTCCGGATCGACGGACGGATCGATGCCCTCGGCACGCAGACGCGACCGCACGCGCTCGGCGACAAGGGCGGACGGATGACTCACCCCGGCATCCTCGCAACAATCCGAGGCCTGCCTCGGAAGTTATCCACAGGCCTTCCCCGCGCCCGACCGTCGGCCGGCGCGGACTACGGGCTGATCCCCAGACACGCGGATTCGGCGGTCAGTAGACTGTTCCCACCGCGCGGGAGTGGTGGAATTGGCAGACACGCAGGATTTAGGTTCCTGTGCCCCAGGGCGTGTGGGTTCAAGTCCCACCTTCCGCACGAGAGACGACGACGACCTTTCTCCGGTCGTCACGACATCGCTCTGTTCTACCGCCGACCATTCACGACCGACGGGACTCCCCCAGTGCTCGAAACCATGCTGCACGCACCGACCGCTCTCATCCCCTGGCTCGATCCTGCGACGATCATCGGGACCGCCGGGCCGTGGGCACTGCTCGTGGTGTGCTTCATCATCTTCGCCGAGACCGGTCTGCTCGTCGGATTCCTGCTTCCCGGTGACACCCTCCTGGTGATCGCCGGCCTGCTCTCGCACCCGATCGCGGGCTCCGAGCACGGCGTCTTCGGCATCAGCGTCTGGTGGGTCGCCCTCCTGATCGGCCTCGCGGCGTTCGTGGGCGGTGAAGTCGGATACGTCATCGGCCACAAGGGCGGACCGGCGGTCTTCGAGCGCAAGGAATCGGGCCTCTTCAGCAAGAAGAACGTCGAACGCACGAACGCGTTCTTCGAACGCTTCGGCGGCATCACCGTGATCCTCGCGCGCTTCGTGCCGATCGTGCGGACCTTCGCCCCGGTCGCCGCCGGCGTCGGCCACATGCCGTGGCGCAAGTACACGCTCTACAACCTGATCGGTGCGGTCCTCTGGGGCTTCGGGCTCACGATGTTCGGCTACCTCATCGGGTTCATCCCGCCGGTCGCCGAGTTCGTGGAGAGCTACATCGACCTCATCCTGCTCGCGGCCGTCGGCGGCACCGCACTCGTCACGCTGTGGCACTACCTGTCCGAGCGCCACAAGGCGAAGAAGGCCGAGGCGGCCGGCGAAGACGTGGTCACCGATGCCGAGGAAGCGCAGGAGCTCGTGCTCGACGCCGACGTGTTCGACCGCGCCCCCGACCTGGACGGCGACGGCAAGCACTGATCGATCATCGGGTGCCGGTTCCTCGGCACCCGATGATCACCCCGCGTTCTTCGCGCGCTCTTCCTTCGAGCGCGCCACGCTCGCGCGCAGCGCCTCCATGAGGTCGATGACCTCGCCGCCCTCGGCCGCTTTCTCTGCTTCCCCGAAGGTCTCGGCCACGTCGAACGTGTCGCCCGCCTCGATCTTCGCGTCGATGAGGGTACGGAGCTCCTTCTGGTACTCGTCGACGAATGCCTCGGGGTCGAAGTCCGCCGAGTAGCTGTCGACGAGCGAGGCCGAGAGCTCCAGCTCCTTCTTCGAGATCCGCACGTCCTCGTCCAGCGAGGGGAACGCGGCTTCGCGCACCTCATCGGCCCAGAGCAGGGTCTGCAGCACGAGGACCTTCCCCCGCACCCGGAGCGCGGCGAGCCGTGTCTTCTGCCGAAGTGTGAAGCGCACGATCGCCGTGCGGTCCGTCTGTTCGAGCGTCTTCCGCAGCAGCACATACGCCTTGGGCGACTTCGAATCGGGTTCGAGGTAGTACGGCTTGTCGAGGGTGAGCAGGTCGACCTGCTCGGAGGGCACGAACTCGACGACGTCGATCTCCCGGCTCTTCTCCGCGGGGAGGGCGGCGAGGTCGTCCTTCGTCAGCACGACGGTCTGGCCTTCGTCGACGTAGGCGCGGTCGATGTCGGCGTACGCCACGGTCTCTCCGCAGACTTCGCAGGTGCGCTGATAGCGGATGCGCCCGCCGTCCTTCTCGTGCACCTGATGCAGCGGCACGTCGTGGTCCTCGGTCGCGGAGTACACCTTGACCGGTACGTTCACGAGCCCGAACGTCAGTGCGCCCTTCCAGATCGTCCTCATCACACCAGTAGACACCAGTCACAGCCGTCACGACCAGCCCCTTGACGGCGCTACCCCTGGCGATGCTGCGCCTTGACTACGCTGGCCCCATGGTCGCAGACGCGCAGATCGTGCAGGTCGACGGTCGTCGTCTGCGGGTGACGAACCTCGACAAAGTCGTCTACCCCTCCACCGGCACCACCAAGGGCGAGGTCATCGCCTACTACACGGCCATCGCTCCACTCCTGCTCCCCCTCCTCGCCGGGCGCCCCGTCACGCGCAAACGCTGGGTCGAGGGCGTCGGGACCGCGGATGCCCCGGCCGACGCCTTCTTCACGAAACAGCTCGAACCGGGCGCACCCTCGTGGATTCCTCGACAGGCGATCCAGCACTCGGACGGTCCGAAGGAATACCCCCTCGTCCAGGACATCCCGACGCTCGTGTGGCTTGCGCAGGTCGCCGCCATCGAGCTGCATGTGCCGCAGTGGCGCTTCTCCTCCGCGGGCCTTCCCGGCAACCCCGATCGACTCGTCCTCGATCTCGATCCCGGCCCCGGCGTGGGGCTGGCGCAGTGTGCCGAGGTCGCCCGCATCGCGCGCGTCCTCCTGTCCGGCATGGGGCTCGACCCTCTGCCGGTGACCAGCGGAAGCAAGGGCATCCACCTCTACGCGTCATTGCCCGGCGAGCAGACGAGCGACGAGGTCTCCGCCGTCGTCAAGGAGCTCGCACGGATGATCGAGAGCGATCACCCGGACCTCGCGACCAGCGTCATGGCGAAGGCGGTCCGAGGGGGAAAGGTGTTCCTCGACTGGAGCCAGAACAACGGCAAGAAGACCACCATCTCGCCCTACTCCCTCCGCGGACGTGCACAGCCGTGGGTGGCGGCCCCTCGCACGTGGGAGGAACTCGACGCCCCGGAACTCGCGCAGCTCGACCTCGACGAGGTGCTCGCGCGAGCCGCCGCGGGAATCGACCCGCTCGCGATGCTCCGCCCGCCGGCGACGACTCCGCTCCCGCAACCCGCGAAGACCCATCACTCCCATCGATATCCCCGAAGCTCTCCCGCCCCTGGCGCCGCTGTCGCCCCTCCGGCCACGGCGTCGATGGCGCCGATGCTCGCGGAGAACGGCACCCCCGGAGTGGCACGTGCACTGAGCGACCCCTCGTGGGTCGAGGTGAAGTGGGACGGCATCCGTGCGATGGGCACCTGGGCAGACGGGCGCATGCTGCTGCACGCGCGCCGCGGCACGGACATCACGGCCCGGTATCCCGAACTCACTGCTGACGGCGCGCCCTTCCTCCCCGTGGCGGACGCCGTCGTCGACGGCGAGATCGTCGCGTTCGACTCCCACGGCCGGCCGAGCTTCTCCCTCCTCCAGAACCGGATGCACCTCACCCGGCCACGGGAGATCGAACGCGAAGTGGTCCGCACCCCCGTCGTCTACATGCTGTTCGACCTGCTGCGTCTCGACGGACACGACCTCACCGGTATGACTCTGCGCGAACGCAGGACCCTGCTCGAGGAGCTGATCGACGATCTCGACGCCCCCGTGCAGATCCCTCCCGTGTTCGACGACGTGGACGCGGCACTCGCCGCGAGCAGGGAGTTCGGACTCGAGGGCGTCGTCGTCAAGGATCCTCAGTCGCGATACCGGCCAGGGCAGCGCTCCCCCTCGTGGCTGAAGCTGAAGCACACGCGGATGCAGGAGGCGGTGATCGTCGGTATCCGGCCCGGGAAGGGCGACAGGGAGAGCAAGCTCGGATCTCTGCTGCTCGCCGTGCCCGATCCGGACCGAGGAACGGGCGGTCTCCGCTACGTCGGACGTGTGGGGACCGGATTCACCGACCGAATACTGCGCGACCTGCTCGCACGACTCGATCCGTTGCGCGTGGACGCTGCCCCACTCGACGGCGTCCCCGCGCCCGATGCCTCCGACGCCCTGTGGGTGCGTCCGGAAGTCGTGGGCGAGGTCGAGTTCGCGAACTGGACGCCCGACGGTGTGCTCCGCCATGCCCGTTGGCGGGGGCTCCGCCCGGACAAGAGCCCGCACGAGATCGCCGTCGAAAGCTGAGGTCAGGACCGGATCGCTCAGGCGTGTCGCGGTTCGCAGTCCGCCTGTTCCGCAGGCTCGATCTGGAAGGTCGAGTGCGCCACGTCGAAGTGGTCGGCGAGGCATGCCTGCATCTCGGTCAACAGCTGCGACGAGCGTCCGTCGGCGAACAGCTCCGGCTCGATGCTGACGTGGGCCGTGAACACCGGGGCCCCGCGGGTCAGCTGCCAGACATGGACGTCGTGCACCCCGACGACACCGTCGTAACCGAGCAGGTGGGTACGGATCTCGCTCACCGCCGTGCCCTTCGGCGCGGACTCGGCGAGAACCGAGAACACCTCCCGCAGCAGCGCGATGGCCCGGGGGATGATCATCGCCGCGATGAACAGCGAGGCGATGGCGTCGGCCGGCATCCATCCGGTGATGAGGATGACCGCGGCTGCCACGATGACCGCCACCGAACCGATCAGATCTCCCATCACCTCGAGGTACGCACCGCGCACGTTGATGCTGGTGCGCTGCGCACGACTCAACAGCCACATCGACACCGCGTTCGCGAGGAGCCCGACCACGGCGACGACCAGCATCAGCCCGCCGGCGACCTCGACCTCCCCCGGATTGATGAGTCGCCCGATCCCCTCGATCGCGACCCAGGTCGCGAGGGCGATCAGGATCACCGCGTTGATCAGCGCGCCGAACACCTCGGCGCGCTGATACCCGAAAGTGCGCCGGTCGTCGGCCGGACGTGCGGCGACGGTGGCGGCGATGAGGGCGATCACGAGACCGGACGCATCTGTGAACATGTGCGCCGCATCGGCGAGCAGCGCCAGAGAGCCGGAGAGCAGTGCGCCGACGACCTGCACGAGCATCACCGTCGCAGTGAGGGACAGCGAGATCGCGAGCAGGCGTCTGCTGCTCGCGGAACGGATGCCACCGGGGGCGGGTGCGTGATCGTGCATGCCCCCAGGCTAGACCGGGATCGAGGGCCGGAAGGCGGGTTCCGGCTAGTCGGGAAGGGTAACGATTCTCAGCTTCAGCAGCGGTTTCTCGCGGCCGCCGTGCTCAGAGCGCGGCAAGCAGCGGAGCCAGTTCCGCGAAGGCGCGCGCTCGGTGCGACTGCGCCTGCTTCTCATCGGAGGAGAGCTCACCCACCGACCGCTCCTCCCCTGCCGGCTGGCCGTCAGGGATGAAGATCGGGTCGTACCCGAAGCCGCCGGCGCCCGACGCCGTATGCGCCAGGCGACCCGGCCAGCGTCCTTCCACGACCTGCTCCCGGCCGTCCGGCAGCACGAGGGCGATCGTCGAGGTGAAGTGCGCGGAGCGGTGGGGGTCGGCGATGTCGTGCAGCTGGTCGAGCAGCAGCTCGAGATTCGCCGTCGCGTCCTTCTTCTGCCCCGCCCAGTAGGCGGAGAACACCCCCGGTGACCCGCCGAGCACGTCGACGCAGATGCCGGAGTCATCAGCGAGCGCAGCGAGTCCTGTGTGAGCGGCGGCCGCTCGCGCCTTGATGAGCGCATTCTCGGCGAACGTCACGCCGTCTTCCACCGGCTCCGGACCGTCGTAGCCGACGATCTCGAGGTCGGGGCGTGTCTGCTCCACGATCTGTTGGAACTCCGCGACCTTGTGCGGATTGTGCGTCGCGAGAACGACTCGCATCGTCATTCCCCCTTCAACGCGGCGAGCTGCGTGCCCTTCAGGTCGGCGCATCCGGCCAGACCGAGCTCGAGCAGCGCATCCAGCTCCCGCTTGTCGAACGGTGCGCCCTCGGCTGTTCCCTGCACCTCGACGAAGAGCCCACGGCCGGTGACCACGACGTTCATGTCGGTCTCGGCGCGCACGTCCTCGACATATGCCAGGTCGAGCATGGGCTCGCCGTCGATGATCCCGACCGACACCGCCGCGACCGAGTCGAGCAGCGGCGTGGAGTTCTTGCCGATGAACTTCTTCTCCCGGCCCCATTCGATCGCGTCGGCGAGCGCCACGTACGCGCCGGTGATGGCCGCCGTGCGCGTGCCGCCATCGGCCTGCAGCACGTCGCAGTCGATGACGATCGTGTTCTCGCCGAGCGCCTTCGTGTCGACGACGGCCCGCAGCGCGCGCCCGATCAGTCGCGAGATCTCGTGGGTGCGACCGCCGATGCGGCCCTTGACGCTCTCTCGGTCGTTCCGGCTGTTCGTGGCGCGCGGGAGCATGGAGTACTCGGCCGTGACCCAGCCCTTGCCCTTGCCGGTCAGCCAGCGCGGGACGCCGTTGGTGAAGGAGGCGGTGCACAGCACCTTGGTGCCGCCGAAGCTGATCAATGCCGATCCCTCGGCGTGCGCGCTCCAACCGCGCTCGATCGTGATCTCACGAAGCTGATCGGTGGAGCGGCCGTCGACGCGGACGATTTCGGACATGTGCTTCTTTCAGGTCGGGATGGCGGAACGAATCGGAGCGACTCGATCCGGGTTACTCGAAAGCGATCTCGGGGAGGGTGATCACGCCGGTCTGGACCAGTTGCACGTCCCGGACCTCGCGGCCCATCAGGCGGTTGGCCAGCGCGGTGAAGTCGTCGGTCGAGGCGCCGGTGGCCTCGTACACGTAGCTGGCGGTGGCATCCGGCGACGCGAGCAGATCACCCCGGACGAGCTGGCGGTAGACGTCGCCTGCCGTCTCATCGTCGCTGGAGACGAGGGTGACGCCCTCTCCCATGACGTAGCTGATCGCGCCCCGAAGGAACGGATAGTGCGTGCAGCCGAGCACGAGTGTGTCGACCTCGGCGTCTCGAAGGGGCGCGAGATACTCCTCGGCGACCGCGAGCACCTCCGGGGTACCCGTGATCCCGGCCTCGACGAATTCGACGAAGCGCGGGCAGGCGGCGGTGAACACCTGCAGCCTCTCGTTGACCTCGAGCATGTCCTGGTAGGCGCGCGAACCGATGGTGCCGACAGTGCCGATCACACCGACTCGTCCGTTGCGCGTGGTGGAGACCGCGCGGCGCACCGCGGGGCCGATCACCTCGACCACCGGAACGTCGTAGCGCTCGCGAGCGTCGCGGAGCATGGCGGCGGAAGCGGTGTTGCACGCGATCACCAGCATCTTGACGCCCTGCTCGACCAGGGTGTCGAGCACTTCGAGGGAGTAGCGGCGCACGTCCGCGATGGGCTTCGGACCATACGGCGAGTGCGCGGTGTCGCCGATGTAGACGAACGACTCCCGGGGCAGCTGGGCGCGGATGGCTCGCGCCACCGTGAGCCCGCCGACACCGGAGTCGAAGATCCCGATCGGCGCGTCGTTCATGACTCCCCAGCCTACCCGCGCGGAACCCGCCGCGTGCATCGGCGCTCTCACTAAACTGAGCGCATGACCACGTCGACGGCGCTGCTCACCGACCGCTATGAGCTGACGATGCTCGCCGCTTCCCTGCGTGATGGGACGGCGTTCCGCCCCAGCGTCTTCGAGTTGTTCTCCCGACGGTTGTCCGGCGGCCGCCGTTTCGGTGTCGTCGCGGGCACCGGCCGCCTTTTGGGCCTCTTGCGCGACTTCCGCTTCGGCGACGACGAACTGCGGTTCCTCAGAGATGAGAACGTCGTGGATGCCGCGTCCATCGCTCACCTCGAGAACTATCGGTTCACCGGATCCATCCGCGGCTACCGCGAAGGCGAGCTGTACTTCCCGGGCTCTCCGATCCTCACAGTCGAGGGCACGTTCGCCGATGCCGTGGTGCTCGAGACTCTCGCGCTGAGCGTGCTCAACCACGACTCCGCCGTCGCCACCGCCGCATCGCGCATGAGCATCGCCGCCGGCGAACGTCCGCTGGCCGAGATGGGCTCCCGCCGGGCCGCCGAGCGCTCGGCCGTCGCCGCAGCCCGAGCCGCATACATCGCCGGTTTCGGGGCGACCAGCAATCTCGAGGCCGGACGACGCTGGGGCATCCCCACGATGGGCACCGCCGCGCACTCCTGGACGCTGCTGCACGACACAGAGGAGGAAGCCTTCCGCTCCCAGGTCGCGAGCATGGGCACCGGAACGACGCTGCTCGTCGACACGTACGACATCCGCACGGGTGTCGAGACGGCGATCCGCGTCGCCGGCACGGAGCTCGGCGGCGTCCGGATCGATTCCGGTGACCTCCCGATCGTCGCGGGCGATGTCCGCGCGCAGCTCGACGAACTCGGTGCGACGTCGACACGCATCACCGTGACCAGCGACCTCGACGAGTATGCGATCGCCGCCCTCGCCGCCTCGCCCGTCGACGCCTACGGGGTCGGAACGTCGGTCGTCACCGGGTCCGGGTATCCGACCGCCAGCATGGTCTACAAGCTGGTGGCGCGCCAGGATGCCGAGGGGTCCTGGATCGGCGTCGCGAAGGCGTCCGCCGACAAGGCATCGCATGGCGGACGCAAAGCAGCGTTCCGCACCCTGGTCGACGGCGTCGCCACCGCAGAGACGGTCGTCGTGTCGGACGGCTTCGAAGATCTCGACACTGCGGCCGAGCACCCCGACGGCCGCCCGCTGCAGGTGACGTTCGTCGAGGCAGGCGAGATCGACTCCTCGTACGAGGGAGTCGACGGCACGGCAGCGGCACGCGCTCATCATCTGCGTGTGCGCGAAGAGCTCCCGGTACGTGCGCTCGC
Organism: Microbacterium sp. Cr-K32; assembly: GCF_000708345.1. Taxonomy (NCBI): domain Bacteria; kingdom Bacillati; phylum Actinomycetota; class Actinomycetes; order Micrococcales; family Microbacteriaceae; genus Microbacterium; species Microbacterium sp. Cr-K32. The sequence goes on from NZ_JARD01000015.1 coordinate 68,358, forward strand.
TCTCAGCAAGTCCGACCCGGCGATTCCCACCGTGTATCTCGAAGCCGACTGAGGTCAGCCGATCATCGACTCGTAGATCTCCTTGCATGTGGGGCAGATCGGGAACTTCTCCGGGTCACGGCCCGGGGTCCACTTCTTGCCGCACAGCGCGCGCACCGGCTTGCCGGTGATCGCGGACTCGAGGATCTTGTCCTTCTTCACGTAATGCGAGAAGCGCTCATGGTCACCCGGTTCGAGATTCTCCTCGCGGAGGAGCTCTTCCAGTTCGCGATCAAGCGTTGCCACGCCGCCCTGATCGGGGCTGTCCAGCGGAGTACTCATCCCGTGAGTCTAGCGGCGTCGAACGCCCAGCGGGCGGTCCTCACGCGGTCTCGACGAACTCCATCAGGCGCTCTCCGCTGCGCTCGAAGATGCGACCGCCGACGACGGCTCCGGCTGCCGCGGTCACGAGACCGACGAGAAGCCCGACCCAGAAGGTCGCCGGAGCGTACGCCGAACCGTCGAGAATCGTCGCTGCGAACAACCAGATGGTCGGCACGCTCAGCACGATGGCGCCGAGCAACGCCGCTGCAGGACCGTACGCCCCGCGAGAGGTCGGTCGCTGCGGCTGCTGGAACGGACTGTCACCAGGCCGCGAGACCGCATACGGAGCCACGACCGAGACGATGCTCGAGACGCCGAGCGCGCAGAACAGCAGACTGGCCGCCAAGCCGCCCAACGGCAGCAGCAGACTCCAGTCCCCGATCAGCGCGAGTGAGAGCGGAACCGCGATGGCGAGAACGGGGATGGCGACGAGCAGCACAGGAACGAGACGCCCGAGACGATCAGGAAGCCCCCGGACGCCACTCGCGACGTGGGTCCACAATGCCGTCGAGTCGTAGGCGACGTCGTTGTGCGGCAGCCACCCGAAGAACAGCGCCATCACCGGCACGGGCACGAGCGCGGCGATCTCCAACGGGACTCCGGCCACGACGAGCGGGAGCATCGAGAGCACGCCGGCCACGGGGACGACGATGATGTTCATGATGTAGCGACGGTCACGAAGCCAATACACGAGGCTTCGCGCCGCGATCGCACCGAAGGCGTTCGACGGCAGCAGCCCGAACCACCCGAGTCCGGTGCGCTCGCGCAAGGCGACCGGACGCTCGGTCGTGGTCAGCAGACGCCGGACGAGCCACGTCCACACCATCCAGAGGAGAGCGACGGTGAGCACCACGATGACACCGCTGATCCACGCGGAAGCGGTCGCACCGGCCGCGGAATCGAAGAGGAAGGCGGGGGCAGCAGCGAACGGGCTGTAGCCGAACACGCTCGACAGGGTCGCCAGAGACGGGGGCACGAGACCGTCCCAACGAAGCGATCCGAAGAAGACCGCGACAGGGAAGGCGACCACGATCAGCGCGAGTGCGAACAGCGCCGTGAGCTCGCGGGAGCGGCGCTCGGGAAGGAGCAGTGCGTTGAGGGCCATACCGATCCGCGAGACCAGCATCGTGGTCAGGACACCGGCGATCGTCACCAGCACAGCCAGAGGCCAGGGCGTGCCTGCTCCGATCGCGACGATGCAGACACTGATGTAGACGGCGAGAAGCGCCATGCTCGGCACGCTGACGAAGGCGGCCAGTGCGAGCACCCAGGGCATCTGGCGATCATCGACGCCGAAGACCGCGAAGCGTCTCGGGTCGAGCTGATCGACGGCCCCGACGAGGATCGGGCCGACGAGGAATCCGATGAGAAGGGCCGCGCCACCGAGCACCGTGACCGCGCGGGCCACCGGTACAGAGGCTGCGGCAAGGCTGAACACGGCGACGCACACCGCGGCGGTGACCGCGACCACCGCGACGAACGAGACGATCGATCGAACCCGACGGTCGCCGCGCAGGGAACCGAGAAGAAGCGCGAGTCTCAGTCGGAGAACGTGTGCAGCCACTCGAGCCCCTCCACCTCTCCGCTGGTGCCGGCGAGTTCCACGAAGCGCGCTTCGAGCGTCTGACCCGCGCGCACCTCGTCGATCGTCCCCTCGGCGAGCACTTCTCCGCCGACGATGATCGCGACGCGCGAACACACGCGTTCGACGAGATCCATGCCGTGGCTGGAGAGGATCACCGTGCCGCCGTGCGACACATAGGCGCGGAGGATGTCCAGGATGACCGCCGACGAGACGGGGTCCACCGACTCGAACGGCTCATCGAGGACCAGCACGCGCGGCGAATGGATCATGGCCCCTGCGAGCATGATCTTCTTCGTCATGCCGGCCGAGTAGTCCGAGACCACGCGGCCGAGGGCATCGCCCAGATCGAAGGCACGAGCGAGGTCGGCCGCGCGCTTCTCGATCACATCCGCGGCGAGGCCGCGCAGCAACCCGTAGTAGTAGAGCAGTTGCCGACCGGTGAGGCGGTCGAACGTGCGCAACCGATCGGGGAGCACACCCATCAGCCTCTTCGCCGCGAGCGGCTTCTTGGCCTGGTCGACACCGCAGATGACGACGCTGCCCGCGTCGGCGCGGAGAAGCCCGGCGACGATCGAGAGCGTCGTGGTCTTGCCGGCACCGTTGGGCCCGACGATTCCGTAGAACGACCCCGCGGGCACGGTCAGGTCGATGCCGTCGACTGCGCGGTTGTCGCCGAACTGCTTCATGAGCCCGCGGATGCTGATCGCCTCGCCGGCGGAGAGGACCTCATCGGGCTTAACGGCGTCGGAAGCTGCGTCGTCGGAGTCCCCGACCGCCTGGATGGCCTCGCTCGACTCCACCTCGGACGGATCGCCGACGGGCGTCTCCGTCTCGAGAAGTTCCGCACTGACAGATTCCTCGACAGGCTCCGCAGCGAGAGGCGGCACCGAGGCGGGCGCGGGCGCAGGCTCTGCGGCGGGCACGGGCTCCGCGACAGACCCGGTCGGCGCCGCAGCGGAGGCGGCCGGAGGAACGGTCTCGACGACCGATGCGGTCTCGATCACGGGAGAGGCTGCGAGAGGAGCAGCCGTGACGGGCGGAACTTCGGGTGCGGTCACCGCCGTCTCCGCGGCCGCCTTCGCCTCCTCTGCGGCCTTCTTCGCCGCCGCCTTCTTCGCGGCCGCCATCTTGGCCGCCGTGGCCTTCGCGGCTGTGGTCTTCGCGGCAGCCGAGCGCGCCGTGGTCTTCGCCGCAGCCGCCTTGGATGCAGCGGCCTTCGCCGCCGTCGTCTTGGCTGCCGTCGTCTTGGCTGCCGTCGTCTTGGCCGCGGCCGTCTTCGCAGCCGTCGTCTTCGCAGCCGCTGTCTTCGCAGCCGCTGTCTTCGCCGCCGTCGTCTTCGCCGCCGTCGTCTTCGCCGCCGTCGTCCTCGCAGCCGTCGTCTTGGCCGCGGTGGTCTTCGCAGCCGTGGCCTTCGCGTCGGCATTGCGCGCCGCGGCGGTGCTCCGGGCGGAGCTCGCGGTCGACGAGAGGTTCGCCGTCGAGCCGTTGACGGCCTTGACGAGCGGCTCGACCACGACATCCGCACTGGGAGCCGCTTTCTCGGCAGCAGCCTGCGTCCCGGACGTCGCTGCCGACGACTTCCCAGCCGACGACTTCGACACCGCGGCACTGCCGGCCTTCGAACCCGCGGAGGTGCTCGCGCTCGCAGGCTTCTTCACCGCGGGTTTCTTCGCGGCGGGCGTCTTCGCGGCGGGCTTCTTCACCGCGGGCGGTCGCGCCGACTTCTCGGCGGCGGATGCCGCGTCCGGACTCTGCTTCTTCGCCGGCGCGCGCTTCGCCGACGTCTTCTCTTGCGCGGTCTCGGTTTGGTCCACCTGGGCGGTGCGGTCGTCAGGGGAGGCAGTCACCGTCCTACGGTATCAACGGGTGCCTGTACGCCAAGGCCGCCGCGCAATAAACTGCCCTCGGATCGCGCATTTCCGCCGCGATCGCACGGGAGACGGAACCCTGTGCATCCGGTGTGTAGTCGGTCACGAAATGACAACAGGGGCCTCCCGGCCCTGAGCTTCCCAGGCGGAATCGATACCATGAACGCGGCACGACGAAGTGTCTGGTCGGTTAATCGACCGTGAACACAACTTCCTTTAGGAGCACTCGTGACTCTTCAGACCGTCATCCTCGCCGCCGGAATGGGCTCGCGCCTCGGCCGCGCGCTGCCGAAGCCGCTCACCGAACTGAGCGACGGCCGCACGATCATGGGCCAGCAGCACGACAACATCCGCGCCGCATTCGGTTCGGACGCCCGCATCACCACCGTCGTCGGCTACCGCGCCGAGACCATCATCGACGCGTTCCCGCAGGTCAACTACGTCCACAACGAGCGTTATGACGAGACCAACACCTCGAAGAGCCTCCTGCGCGCCCTGGGCGCGACCGGTCGCGGCGGAGTTCTCTGGATGAACGGCGATGTCGTCTTCGACCCGATGATCCTCGGCCGCGCACTCGAGTACATCGAGCGCGACCAGTCGTTCGTCACGGTGAACACCTCCAAGGTCAGCGACGAAGAGGTGAAGTACACGGTCACGGCCGAGGGCTTCATCAACGAGCTGTCCAAGACCGTCAAGGGCGGACTCGGCGAGGCCGTGGGAATCAACTACATCTCCTCCGCGCACAAGAAGGCGTTCATGCGTCAGCTGCAGCGCGTCGAGGACCAGGATTACTTCGAGCGCGGCCTCGAGCTCGCGATCGCCGAGGACGGCCTGCTGCTCGAGCCGATGGACGTGTCCGACCTGTACGCGGTCGAGGTCGATTTCGCGGAAGACCTGGAGCGTGCGAACCTCTTCGTCTGATCGCTCGACTCGAAAGCCCGGCCTCTCGGAGGGGCCGGGCTTTCGGCGTTTTCGCGGGCTGGCTCCATAGGATCGCACCATGGCTCCCAAGGTGCACAAGATCCATTCGCTCCCGGACGACGCTCCCTGGGACAAGGGCGTGCCCCCTGCCGGATCGGCGGAGCACCCAATGATGGTGCGGGGCCTCGACCGCGTGCTGTCGATCCAGCGCCCGCTCGTCCTGGCGCACATCCGGAGCATCCGCCTGCGCAATCCGCACGCATCGCCTGCGGAGATCATCCGCATCCTGGAGCGTCGCTACCTCGCAGCCGTGACGACGGGCGGAGCGGCGGTCGGCGCGACGGCGGTCGTCCCCGGGATCGGCACCGGCATCACGCTTGCGCTCTCCGGCGTGGAGACGGTCGGCTTCGTGGAGTCCACCGCTCTGTTCGCGCAGTCGGTCGCCGAGGTGCACGGGATCGCGGTCGCGAACCCGGATCGCGCCAGAGCGCTGGTGATGACGCTGATGCTCGGCAAAGAGGGCGTCGACCTCGTCGGACAGCTCGCCGGTCAGGTGGCCGGGCGTGGAGGAAGCAGATCGTCGTACTGGGGCGAGCTCGTCACGAAGTCGCTCCCCCGCGCCGCGGTCGGCCCCCTCGTCGATCAGCTCAAGAGCATGTTCGTGAAGCAGTTCGCGGCGAAGGGCGGCGCTTCGGTCATCGGCAAGGCACTCCCGTTCGGCATCGGCGCTGCGATCGGAGGCGCGGGGAACAACATCCTCGGCCGTCGCGTGCTGACGACGTCCCACAAGGCCTTCGGTGCCGCCCCGATGGACCTTCCCCTCGAGTTGGAACCCGTGCCCGGCACCGAGAAGCTGGAGCTGCGGATGCTGCGAGGTGCCCGCTACGCGGGCAACGCGGTCGCGGGAGCGGCCGGCACGACCGTCCGCGGGGTGGAGTGGGCGGGACGCAAGGCGCGCTCGATCGGCCGCCGCCCCAAGACCGACCCGGAACTCGAGTCCGGTGAACCCGAGGGCTGAGCGCACTTCGCCAAAGGATCGGCCGCCCCGTTGTGGCGAGCATCCAACAGCCGGAGGCGAGCCGACGATAGGGTGGAATCCGTGACGGACAAGCCCGACCTCTTTACCACCGCCGGCAAGATCGCGGATCTGCGCGCTCGCTATACAGAAGCCGTCGTCGACGCGGAAGCGAAGGCGAAGGAGAAGCAGCACGCGAAGGGCAAGATGACCGCCCGCGAGCGCATCGAGCTGCTCGTCGACCCCGGGAGCTTCGTCGAGTTCGACGAGTATGTGCGCCACCGCACCACGGCCTTCGGCATGGATCGTTCGCGACCGTACGGCGACTCGGTCGTCACCGGCGTGGGCACGATCAACGGCCGCACGGTCGCAGTGTACTCGCAGGATTTCTCCACCTTCGGCGGTTCGCTCGGCGAAGTCGCCGGCGAGAAGATCATCAAGATCATGGAGTTCGCCCTCGCCGGCGGGATGCCCTGCATCGGGATCCTCGACTCGGGGGGCGCGCGCATCCAGGAGGGCGTCGTCGCCCTCGGCAAGTACGGTGAGATCTTCCGCCTGAACACCCGCGCGTCCGGTGTGATCCCGCAGATCTCCATCATCATGGGGCCGGCTGCGGGCGGCGCGGTGTACTCCCCCGCCCTCACCGACTTCGTGATCATGGTCGACAAGACCAGCCAGATGTTCGTGACCGGCCCCGACGTGATCAAGACGGTCACCGGCGAGGACGTCGGAATGGAAGAGCTCGGCGGCGCCTACACGCACAACACCCGATCGGGCGTCGCGCACTACCTCGCCGAAGACGAGGACGACGCGATCGACTACGCCCGCACGCTCCTCAGCTTCCTGCCGGACAACAACATGGCGGAGCTTCCCACATACGAGAGCACCTTCGAGTTCGAGACGACCGACGCCGACCGCGCGCTCAACACGCTCGTCCCCGACTCGACCAACCAGCCGTACGACATCCACACCGTCATCGAGCACGTGGTCGACGAAGGCGACTTCCTCGAGGTCCAGCCGCTCTTCGCGCCCAACATCGTGATCGGCTTCGGACGCATCGAGGGCCGGTCGGTCGGCATCATCGCCAACCAGCCTTCGCAGATGGCCGGCACGCTGAACATCGAAGCCGGCGAGAAGGCGAGCCGCTTCGTACGCTTCTGCGACGCCTTCTCGATCCCGATCGTCACGCTCGTCGATGTCCCCGGCTACCTCCCCGGCACCGATCAGGAGTGGACCGGCGTCATCCGCCGCGGCGCGAAGCTGCTCTACGCCTACGCCGAGGCGACCGTGCCGCTGGTCACCGTCATCCTGCGCAAGGCTTACGGCGGCGCCTACATCGTGATGGGCTCGAAGCAGCTCGGTGCCGACGTGAACCTCGCATGGCCGACGGCCGAGATCGCGGTGATGGGCGGCCAGGGCGCGGTCAACATCCTGTATCGGGGCGAGATCAAGAAGGCGGAGGAGGCCGGCGAGGACGTCGCGGCCGTCCGCACCCGACTCGCGAACGAGTACACGTACAACGTGGCCTCCCCGTTCCTCGCGGCAGAGCGGGGCGAGCTCGACGGGATCATCGAGCCGGCCAACACCCGCGTCTCGATCGCGAAGGCGCTGCGCGCACTGCGTGGCAAGCGTGCCGAGCTGCCCCCGAAGAAGCACGGGAACATCCCGCTGTGACCGGGCATGACACGCAGGACCACGGCGCTTCGGGTTCGGAGACGCCGATGCTCGACATCATGCGCGGGACGGCTACGGAAGAAGAACTCGCCGCCCTCATCGCCGTGATCAGCGAGGCCTACGCGACGGAGGCGGCGGACGCCGTCGCCGAGGAGCCGTCTGTCTCGGCGTGGACGCGGACACAGCGTCCGCTCCGCCGTCCGCTGCGGCGTGACATCCCGTGGGGACGTTTCGCGGGCTGACAGCCACTGCGGAGCATGCGCCGGCTCCGGTGGCGCAGGAGTGCGTCTGCGTGATCCGCGAACCCTCCGCTTCACGAATCACGCAGACGATCGTCGCAGGACCCCCAGAGCCCCGCTCGGCGACGTTCCCCGTTGCCGCCTCACCCTTCCCGTGCAGGGTCGGGCGTCCACCCCGGCGCAGACCGGAGTCGCCTTCTCGACGTGCGACGGTGCCGAGCGCACGGGGAGACGGTGGACTCCACTCGTCTGGTCGTGGGGGAACGCCAAATACTACATCGAATCGACTTATAGTCGCAAAACCCGCAGCCTCGACCGCTGCCGGACGGCGTTTGGTCCGGAGATCAGCTCTCGAGCAGCAGGTCGGAGGCGCGAGGGCTGAGGACGGAATCGAGCACGACGCACGCGGCCCCCACGGCACCGACGTCGTCCCCGACGACGGTGCCATCGACGGGGAGAGTGCGCACCGCGCGGGTCGCACTCGCGTGATCGAGCCTGCCGGGAACCTCTCGGAGGTACACATCGGCGAGCCGTGACCAGAAAGGGCCTCCGAACACGACCCGATCCACATCGAGCATGTTCGTCAGAGCCGCCGTCAGCACCGCGATGTGTGCCGCTGCCTGTCGCAGAACCTCGACCGCCGCGGCATTCCCGTCCGCTGCGTACTCGCACAGTCGGCTGAATCTCGCATCGACTGCCGCAGCATCGGACGCCTGGTGGGCGTCGTCGAACACTCCCGCGCGCTCAGCCCGTTCGACGATCGCCTGCGGGGTGCAGACGACCTCCACGCACCCTCGGGACCCGCACCAGCATGAGGGCCCGTCGGGGTCGACGATGATGTGCCCGACCTCGCCGATGTTGCGTGTGCTCCCGCGGACCGCCTCGCCGTCTCTCGCCAGGGCGGCGCCGATGCCGATCCCCAGGTAGACGAACACGAAGGAGTCGTCGGCCGACTCGCGTCGTGTCCACAGCTCTCCGACCGCGGCCGACGTCGTGTCCTTCTCCAGCACCACCGGCATCCCCGTCATCTCCGCCAGCACCGCGCGCAGCGGCACACGATGCCACCCGGCGAGCTTCGGCGGGTCGATGACCGTGCCCTTCTCGGCGTCGAGCGGACCGGGAGCCGCGACTCCCACCCCTGCGATCCGCGACCGATCCACACCGGACTCCGCGATCAGGGCATCGATCGTCTCCGCCATGGCCTCCACGATCCGGAGCGGATCATCGGCCGGCGTGCGCACACTCCGGCGTCTGACGATGGCGCCGGACAGGTCGAGCAGCACGAACGTCATCAGGGCGGGATCGAGGTGCACGCCGACCGCGAAGCGGCTGTCGGCGACGAGCCGCAGGGTCACGCGCGGCTTGCCCGGTCCATTGATCGTGCGGCCGGCCTCTCGGATGAAGCCGTCATCGAGCAGTCGCCGAGTGATGTTGGTGACGGTCTGCGCCGACAGCCGGGTCGCGGTCGACAGCTCGATCCTGCTCAACCCCTCGCCTGATTGGCGGATCGCCTCCAGGATCACGGACTGGTTGAAGTCGCCCATACGCGGAAGATTGGTGCCACGACGCGTTGCCATCGTCCAATGATCCCCCATCGACGGAAAATCGTGTCCCCCGAAATGCCGAATCTTGTCCCCCAAAATACCTACAGACAATGTTTGCGGAACCCCTCAGACTGAAGAGGACGCTTCGCGTTCGGCTGGTCTCTCTGTCCCAGGGTAGACAGACGCTGATCGGCCACCAGCGGATGGTTTTCGGGTAACTGTCCGCACGGAGAGGGGCAGGCGGATTCGCCGCCCCTCTCCCACTCTCACATCCTCGACTCCGGTCACCTCCCCAGGCCGGGGCCGAGGACGGAGCCGAGGTCGCTCACCGGTCCTGCCGATAGTTCTTGCGTCAGCGCGGAATCTCGTGCCAGAGGTCGACCGCGTCGTCATCACCCGAGGATCGGGTGCCCGCGCGGCCCACCACCGTCACGGCGACACGCGGGTCCCGCCCCGAGCGGATGATGAGCCGAGATGTCTGTGCATGACTCAGCACGACCGCCAGTTCGTCCCTGATCGCCTTGCGACGGGACTCGTCTATGCCGTCGAACCCGCCCTCATCGAAGACGGTCACGACCACTCCACGCCGTCGGGCAGCTTCGATCGCGTTGCGTACCGCGTCGTTGAGGAGGTCGGCGCCGCGCAGTTCGTCGCGCAGCCTGCCCTCGGCGAGCCGCGCGTCCAGACGTTCCTGATCGTTCAACACACCTCGCGCCGCGACCACTCTGCTGAGCACCGGACCGGCGACAGCCAGAGCGAACTGCGTGCGCAGACGCCTCTCGCGCTGACGCACCCGCTGCGTGGCATGCCACGCGGACACCGCCTGCTGGATCTCGGCGAGGCGCTCGGTGTCGCGCACCGCACGATCCCAGAACATCACGAGGAGTCGAGCGACGGCCACCCACATGATCGAGCCGACCAGCCCCAGGTTGAGGGCCACGACGAACCCCAGAGCCACCGACGCGGCCAGGACGAGCACCGCCAACACGAGCCAGCCGATCAGAGACCGCCGACGCACCACACACACGACCGCGAGCAGTCCGAGCGCCCCGATGTACCAGGTCGCGAACGGGGCGGTACGATCCGCCGGCTCGAGCGAGAAGGTCACGAGCACGGGAATCGCCATGCTCGCGAGCAGCGCGAGGACCGCCGACCACGTCGGCATCCGCACCGAGGAGCCGTCGCCGAGGATGGCGATGTTCACGACCACGAGATACAGGCCGATGGCGAGGACCATGAGCAGCGGAGCGGTCGGCTGCTCGATCCACCAGATCCCCCGTGCGACGAAGTACAGGGCGAAGCCGACGGCGAGAGAGGTGGCGACGCTGCGCACGGTGCGGTTCACGCGCGCTCCCATCCCAGGGTCACGGTCGTGCCGTGCGCGTCGGAGACGATGTCGGCCGTGCCGGCGACGCCCGCCATACGTGCGAAGATCGACGCCCGGATCCCGAGACGGTCGGCACCGATCGACGCCACGTCGAAGCCGCCGCCGGTGTCCGAAACCGTCACGCCGATCCCCTCGTCGCCGTGCCCCTCGACGATGATGTGGAGTCCACGACCGTTGGCGTGGGACACGGCGTTGCCGATCGCCTGCCGCGCGGCGAGCACGAGTGCGCGAGCGGCCCGCCCGGGTATGAGGCCGATGCCGCCGCGCTCCTCGACGATCGCATCAGCGCCGAGCTCGGACAGGGCTCTACGCAGCTCCACGACGATCTGCGCCGTGCCGACCGGCTCGTCACTGCCCTCCTGCGCGACGGCCGCTTCGGTATTGGCGAGGCGAGTGAGTGCCTCCCGGGCCATGGCGACGGCGAGCTCTTCGGCACGCTCCCCCTCAGCCCGCTCCGCGGCGATCAGCGCGGCGAGGACGCTGTCATGCATCAGTGCGGACATCGTCGCCCGCTCCTCCTCCGCGGCGGCCGCCGCAGCCGCTGTCGAGTACGACGCCACCGCCTGTCCCCTGGCCTCGTCCACGCCGGCGGCGACGGAACGGAACATCCAGCCCAGGGAGATGATGACGACCCCGAGGATGAGGGTGAACGACACGTCGAACGCCGTCGTCACCCAGAACTCGCGCGAGAACTCCCCCTGGACGAGCCGCACGTAGCCGTAGACGAACGGCATCCCCGCCGCCCAGGCGAACTGGAGCGGCAACGGGAACGCGAGCATCGCCGCGACCACGCCGACATTGACCAGGAAGAAGATCCAGGGCTGCTCGCCGGCGCCCTTGTCCGACGGGTCGACGATCGTCGGCCAGGCGGCGAGCGCGAGGACGTAGACCACGGCGAAGATACCGGAGAAGGTGCGCACCCCCCGGCCCACCAGACAAGCGACCAGCATCGCAGCCAACGGCACGAACACCACGATCAGGGTGACGACGTGCGCAGGATCCGCGTGCGAGAGCGACGCCATCGCAGAGATCAGCGCCTGCGCGCCGAGAACCGCCGAGCCGATCGCGACGACGATCGCGAGGATCCGCTCCATGCGTGTGCCGGTGAAGCGCTCGTACGCCGTCTCCGTGCTCCCCGGAGAGGGGATCTTGCTCCACGCGTCGCGGATGCTGAGCGGCTCAGCGGCCACCGGGTGCCTCGTCAGCCGTGACGATCCCGTCTTCCATCGCCCGGCGCAGCAGGTCGACCTTCGTCGGCGCCGGGCGCCCGACCTCGACGTACTTCACGCGGATGCGGGTGATGTTCTCCTTGGCCGTGGAGTAGGCGACACCCAGCTTCTCGGCGACGGCCTTCAACGGCAGCCCCGTCGCATACAGACGGAGCACCTCGCGTTCGCGCGTGGCGAGCTGCGCATCGGCGAACGCCCGGTCTCCCTCGACCGCGCTCGCCCATTCGACGTTGTTGAGAGCCTCGCCCTGCGCCACCGTGCGGATCGCGTCGAGCACGTCGTCGAGGGCGGAGGACTTGCTCACCACGCCGGCGGCCCCGGCGGCGAGCGCCTCGCGCACGGCTGCCGGCCGATCGGCGACGCTGTGGATCACGACGCTCGCGCCGTCGTTGACCAGTGAGGTCACGTTCTCGGTCACGGTCGTGCCGTCGCCGAGGGTGAGGTCGAGGACGACCACCTCGGCAGGTGCGGCCGCGGTGGCTTTGCGCCATTCGAGGTAGGAGACCACCGTGCTCCCGGAGAAGACCACGGTCTGCGAATCACGCGCGCACGCGGCCTCGAGGCCGAGGCGAACGGACTCGTGATCGTCGATGAGTGCGACCGTGCTCATCCCCTCAGCCTACTGAGTCCCCCCGAGAAGCCGCGGATCGCTCATCGTGTGAGCAGCGCGACGACTTCGAAGTGGTGCGAGTGCGGGAACAGATCGAAGCCCCGAAGTCGGTCGACGTTCCAACCGAGGGTGCGGAAGGTGCCGAGATCCCGGGCGAGTGCCACGGGGTCGCACGCGACGTACGCGATGGCCTCCGGCGCGAGCGCGTGCAGCGCTTCGACGACCTGCCGACCGGCACCGGCGCGGGGCGGGTCGAGCACGACGGCGCCGGTGCGCCCGCTCTTCTGCGTCGCCAGGAAGCGATCGACGCGCGCCGTCACGGCGTTCACGTCGAGCGGCGCGAGATTCACGGCGGCGTGCGCAGTGGCGCGTGCACTGGACTCGACCGTCACGATGTCGGTCCCGCCGAGATCGGCGAGCGTCGCGGCGAACAGGCCGACCCCTCCATACAGGTCGTAGTGCGTCTTCTGGTCGTCGACATGTCCGTCGAGGATTCCGTAGACCGCGGCGTCGAGCACGGAGGCCGCACGCGGGTGCACCTGCCAGAAGCCCGTGGCGTCGACCTCGAATCGACGGTCGTTGACCATCTCGTGGATCACCTCGGGAGTGGGACGCTTGCGGAACCCACGCTGCACGCGGGGGGCGCGCTCGGTCTCCTCACGTCGGATGACGCGCACCGTGCCGTCGGCGGGCTCGACGAGTTCGATGCGGCCGGGGGCCTCGCCCCGCAGCGCGAGCGCCGCTTCGGCGATCGCGGGCCGGGCCAGCGGATGCGAGGTCACGGGGACGACGCGGTGGCTGCGCGCGGCGAACGGACCGGCGACTCCCGTGTCGTCGACGTGCAGGGTGACGCGTGTGCGCCATCCGAGACCGTCGCCCGACTCCACCGACTCGATCTCGGGGGCGACCAGACCGCTGCCTGCGAAACGCTCCAGCGCCTCGGTCAGCACACGCTGCTTGAGCTCACGCTGGTGGTCGATGTCGATGTGGCCGAGGTCGGCGCCACCGGGGCGGTCGGCCGGGTCCCGCGACACGTCGGCTTCCGCCCACACGTGCGGGCGGCGGTGCTCCGACGCCTCCAGCACCTCGATGGTCTCGGCCCGCCAGAAGCTGCGGGTCGAGGCGTCCGCCCCCTCTTGCGGGGCGATCAGTCGGGCACGGACCCGCTCTCCGGGGATCGCGTCGGAGACGAAGACCACGCGTCCCTCGTGGCGGGCGATGAACGTGCCCCCGTGCGCGATGCCGGTGATGTCGAGTTCGAGCACGTCGGCTGGGGAGGAAGTCATTCTTCGAGGATACGGTGGTGGACATGCGCGTCTGCCTCGCCTCCACCTCGCCCGCCCGCCTCATGCTGCTCCGGCAGGCGGGAATCGAACCGCTCACGCTGTCGCCCGACGTCGATGAGGATGCGGTCGCCGCCGCCGAGGAGGAGAAGAGGGGCGCCCCCCTCGCGCCCGAGGAACTGGTGCTTCTGCTCGCCCGCGCGAAGGCGGCCGCCGTCGCACGGAGCCTCGCTGCGGACGGGACCTTCGACGGCCTGGTGATCGGCGGGGATTCGATGTTCGCGCTCGGCGGGCGGGTCTACGGCAAGCCGTACACCGCCGAGGAGGCGACCAGGCGCTGGCAGGAGATGCGCGGCGAGACCGGCATCCTGCATTCCGGGCACTCGGTGTTCCGGGTCTCCCCCGACGCCGAACCCAAAGAGGCCACCGCGGTCGCCGCGGCCGCCGTGACGTTCGCCGACGACGTGAGCGACGCCGAGATCGCCGCGTACGTCGCCTCCGGAGAGCCGCTCCTCGTGGCGGGAGCCTTCACCGTCGACAGCCTGGGCGGGGCATTCATCACCCGTGTGGACGGCGATCCTTCGACGGTCGTCGGCATGTCCCTGTCGACCGTCCGCCGTCTCGCCACCGAGCTCGGTGTCCGTTGGACCGACCTCTGGTCGTAGACTCCCCTCCACGTTTTCCCGACTTTCTTGTGGGGAGTCGTCAAAGGGATCGGGGTCGTTCTCGCTAGGCTGGCAAGCATGCCTGCTATCGCCAAGGTGCTCATCGCCAACCGCGGCGAGATCGCCGTCCGCATCATCCGCGCCGCCCGCGACTCCGGGATCGCCTCGGTCGCCGTCTACGCCGACCAGGACCGGGATGCCCTGCACACCCGCCTCGCCGACGAGGCCTACGCTCTCGGCGGCTCGACCAGCGCGGAGACCTACCTCCAGATCGAGAAGATCCTCTCCATCGCCCGCCGCGCCGGTGCCGACGCCGTGCACCCCGGCTACGGGTTCCTCGCCGAGAACGCCGAGTTCGCACGCGCCATCATCGAGGCGGGGATGACCTGGATCGGCCCGTCTCCGGAGGCCATCGAGGCTCTCGGCGACAAGGTGACCGCGCGTCACGTCGCTGAGAAGGTCGGCGCGCCTCTCGCTCCCGGCACCCCCGGCCCCGTCGAAGGCGCCGATGAGGTCATCGCCTTCGCGAAGGAGTTCGGCCTCCCGATCGCCATCAAGGCCGCGTACGGCGGCGGCGGACGCGGCCTCAAGGTCGCCCGCGAGCTCGACGAGGTCGCAGAGCTCTTCGAATCCGCCACCCGCGAGGCCGTCGCCGCCTTCGGACGCGGCGAGTGCTTCGTCGAGAAGTACCTCGACAAGCCGCGTCACGTCGAGACCCAGTGTCTGGCCGATGCCGCAGGAAACGTCGTCGTCATCTCGACGCGCGACTGCTCGCTGCAGCGCCGCCACCAGAAGCTCGTCGAAGAGGCACCGGCCCCGTTCCTCACGGAGGAGCAGAACGAGCTGCTCTACTCGGCATCGAAGGCCATCCTGAAGGAGGTCGGATACGTCGGTGCCGGCACCTGCGAGTTCCTCATCGGCGCCGACGGCACGGTCTCATTCCTCGAGGTGAACACGCGCCTGCAGGTCGAGCACCCCGTCTCCGAAGAGGTCACCGGTATCGATCTGGTGCGCGAGCAGTTCCGCATCGCGGCCGGCGGCACCATCGACTACGACGACCCGAAGCCCCAGGGGCACTCGATCGAGTTCCGCATCAACGGCGAGGACCCCGGTCGCGGATTCCTGCCCCAGCCCGGCCCGATCCACGTCTTCAAGACCTTCGGAGGCCCCGGCATCCGTCTCGACTCCGGCGTCACCGCCGGCGACTCGGTGTCCGGCGCCTTCGACTCCCTGCTCGCGAAGATCATCGTGACGGGCAAGGACAGGGCGGAAGCGCTGGAGCGCTCGCGCCGCGCACTCGATGAGTTCGAGGTCGCCGGTCTCCCCACCGTCATCCCGTTCCACCGCAAGGTCGTGCGCGATCCCGCGTTCACGGCGGAGGACAGCGAGTTCGGGATCTTCACCCGCTGGATCGAGACCGAGTTCGTCAACGACATCCCCGCGTGGGACGGGGAGCTCGAAGCACCGGCCTCCGCCGAAGCACGTCACACCGTGGTCGTCGAGGTCTCCGGCAAGCGCCTCGAGGTGAGCCTCCCCGACCGCGTGGCCGTCGCCGCCGGTACCGCCGGACGCCCGGCAGCGGTTCCGCCGTCGCGCCGCAGCCACGCCACCACCGCCAACGCCGGGGCCTCCGGCGACGCGGTGAAGTCGCCCATGCAGGCGACCGTCGTCAAGATCGCCGTCGCCGACGGACAGCAGGTCGTCAAGGGCGACCTGGTGGTCGTGCTCGAAGCCATGAAGATGGAGCAGCCGCTGCAGGCGCACAAGGACGGCGTGGTCGGCAACATCAACGCGGATGCCGGCGCCACGGTCTCCGCAGGACACCAGCTGCTCACGATCAGCTGACACCCGGCATCAGCGGAAAGGGCGCCCCACCGAGGTGGGGCGCCCTTTCCGCATCTCTCCCGGGATCAGGAGATGTTCACGAGATGCATCGCCCTGCTCGCATCGGTGATGCTGCTGGAGAGCGAGGGGTATGCCGCGAAGACCCGCGAGACCTGGTCGACCGTGAGACGGCGTTCGACGGCGACCGCGATCGGGTAGATCAGCTCCGATGCCTTCGGCGCCACGATCACGCCGCCGATCACGGTGCCCGATCCCTTGCGGGCGATGAGCTTGACGAAGCCGTCCTTGATGCCCATCATCTTCGCGCGCGGGTTCGCCGCGAGCGGGAGCTTGTAGACCAGGCCGTCGGCCACACCGTCCTCGACGTCCTTCTCGCCGTAGCCGACCGTGGCGATCTCGGGCGCGGTGAAGATGTTCGAGGTGATCTTGATCTGTTCGAGCGGGATGACGATGTCGCCGAGGGCGTGGAAGACGGCCGTGCGCCCCTGCATCGAGGCGACCGAGGCCAGCGGGAAGAAGTTCGTGCAGTCGCCGACCGCGTACACGTTGGGGACGGAGGTGCGCGCGACCCGGTTCACCCGCACGTGTCCCGACTCATCGAGCTCGACACCCGCCTCCTCCAGACCGATGCCCGCGGTGTTCGGGATGGAACCGACCGCCATCAGGCAGTGGCTGCCATCGACCGTGCGCCCGTCCGACAGGGTGACCGTGACCCCGTCATCCGTGACCTCGACGCGGTCGGCACGGGACTTGGAGAGCACCTGCATGCCCCCGCGCTTGAAGACCTTCTCCAGAACGCTCGCCGCATCCTTGTCCTCGCCAGGGAGCACCTGCTCGCGGCTGGAGATCAAGGTCACCTTGGCACCGAGGTTCATATAGGCGGAGGCGAACTCCGCACCGGTGACACCGGAACCGACCACGATGAGATGCTCGGGGAGCGCCTTCATGTCGTACAGCTGCGTCCACGTCAGGATGCGCTTGCCGTCGGGCTTGGCCGAGTCCAGCTCGCGCGGAGAGGCACCGACCGCCACGATGATCGTGTCGGCCTCGACCCGGTCGAAGTCGGTCCCGCCCTGGCCCGTCGACACGATGATCGCGGTGGGCCCCTCGAGGCGACCGTGACCGGAGAGGATGCGTACGCCGGCTTCGAGGAGCGTCGCACGCATGTCCTCGGACTGCTGACCCGCCAGCGCGAGGAGCCGCTTGTTCACGGCGGCGAGGTTGATCGCGATCTCGGGCTTGAGGGGTCGCGAGTGGTCGCCCTTGGCGTAGAAGTTGACCCCGAGGTCGCTCGCCTCGGAGATGGCGACGGCCGCATCGGCGGTGGCGATCAGGCTCTTCGAGGGCACGACGTCGGTGAGGACGGCGGATCCGCCGACTCCCACGCGCTCGACCAGGGTGACCTCGGCCCCCAACTGGGCTGCCGCGAGGGCCGCCTCGTAGCCGCCGGGACCGCCGCCGAGGACGGCGACGCGCTGAGTGCGCTCGAAAGTGGTGGAAGACATGGAATCCATTCTCGCGCAATCCTGGCACCCGAGCCTGCACCTTCCTAGAGTGGATCCATGCCCGAAACGCACAGCAACCCCCTCGACGACCCGACCGCGAACCCGTTCGAGGTCGCCGCACAGGCCGCCGCCGACATCGCCCGTCTGACCGGCGTCGAGAAGCACGACATCGCCCTCACCCTCGGCAGCGGCTGGGGCAAGGCCGCGGACATCATCGGCGAGACCGTGGCGACGATCCCCGCGACCGAGGTCACCGGCTTCTCCAAGCCCGCGCTCGAAGGACACGTCGGTACCCTGCGCAGCATCCGCACCCCCGACGGCAAGAACGTCCTCGTCATCGGCGCGCGCACCCACTACTACGAAGCCCACGGTGTGCGCCGTGTCGTGCACAGCGTGCGCACCGCCGCCGCGACGGGCGCCAAGATCATGGTGCTCACGAACGGCGCCGGCGGCATCCGCGAGACGTGGACGCCCGGTCAGCCCGTGCTCATCAGCGACCACATCAACCTCACCGCCGACTCTCCGCTCGAGGGCGCCACGTTCGTCGACCTCACCGACCTCTACTCGAAGCGTCTGCGCGAGATCGCCCGGACGATCGACCCGATGCTCGACGAGGGCGTCTACACGCAGTTCCGCGGCCCCCACTACGAGACCCCGGCGGAGGTGCAGATGGCGAAGCACATCGGTGGCCACATCGTGGGCATGTCGACCGCGCTCGAGGCGATCGCCGCCCGCGAGGCCGGCATGGAGATCCTCGGGTTCTCGCTCATCACCAACCTCGCCGCCGGCATCCAGCAGACACCGCTCAGCCATGCCGAGGTGATCGAGGCCGGGCGCGAGGCCGAACCGGTGATCTCCGGGCTTCTGGCCAGGGTGGTCGAGGCCCTGTGAGCGACGAGCGGCTCGCCCAGGCCCGCGCCTGGTTGCGACAGGACCCGGATCCGCAGACGCGCGACGAGCTGGCCGGCGTGATCACACGTGCCGCCGCCGGCGACCGAGAGGCCGTCGCCGACCTCGACGACCGCTTCCGCACTCGCCTCGCCTTCGGAACCGCGGGTCTCCGCGGCGAACTCGGCGCCGGCAGCAACCGGATGAACCGGGTTCTCGTCGGCCAGGCCGCAGCCGGCTTCGCCGCCTACCTGCGCGAGAAGTCGCACGGCGCGACCCCGACGGTCGTGATCGGCTACGACGGGCGCCGGAACTCCCGCGTGTTCGCGACGGACTCCGCCGAGCTGTTCGCCGGAGCCGGTCTGCGGGCGATCCTGCTTCCCCGCCTGCTCCCGACGCCCGTCCTCGCCTTCGCCGTGCGCCACTTCGGCGCCGATGCCGGCGTGATGGTGACGGCGAGCCACAACCCGCCGAACGACAACGGTTACAAGGTGTACCTCGGTGGCGCCGACCAGGGATCCCAGATCGTCGCCCCGGCGGACGCCGAGATCGCCGCGCACATCCAGCGCATCGCCGACGCGGGCTCCTTCACCGCGTTGCCGCGCTCCACCGAGTATGAGACGGCCGGCGAAGAGGTCGTCGAAGCCTACATCGCGGCAACCGTGGCCGTGGCGCCAGCACCCGCCGGGACGACCGGGATGCGGTGGGTGTACACCGCGATGCACGGGGTCGGCTGGGAGACGCTGTCCCGCATCGTCAAGGAAGCGGGATACCCGCAGCCGTTCGTCGTCGACGAGCAGCTCACCCCCGACGCCACGTTCCGCACCGTGTCGTTCCCGAATCCGGAAGAACCGGGGGCGATGGATCTCGCGTTCGCGCGCGCCCGACGAGTGAAGGCCGACTTCATCCTGGCGAACGACCCCGATGCGGATCGACTGGCCGTCGCGGTCCCCGACGACTCCGCCCCCGACGGCTGGCGTCGTCTCACCGGCAACGAGGTCGGTCTCCTGCTCGGCGCGAGAGCCGCACGCGCGGCGGCCGGCACACCGGGCGCCTCGCTCGCGTGCTCTCTCGTCTCTTCCCCCGGCCTCGGCGCCGTCGCCGCGCATCACGGGTTGGACTTCCACGAGACCCTCACCGGCTTCAAATGGATCTCCCGGGCACCGGGTATCGTCTTCGGCTTCGAAGAGGCTCTCGGCTACCTCGTGAATCCGGAGACCGTGCGCGACAAGGACGGGGTGTCGGCGGCCGTCGCCATCCTCGGCCTCGCCGCCGAGGCCCGCGATCGCGGAGCCACGCTCGTCGATCTGCTCGACGAGCTGGGTGAGACGTACGGGCATTTCGCGAGCGGTCAGGTGTCGGTGCGGGTCGAGGACCTCGCCGTCATCGGCTCCGTGATGCTCGCGCTGCGCACACTCCCGCCGACGCACATCGGCGGCCGATCGATCGCCTCGGCCGAGGACCTGCTGCAGGCCGCACCGGGTCAGCCCTCCGGAGACGTGCTGCGGTACCGTCTCGGCGACGGCTCCCGTGTGATCGTGCGCCCCAGCGGGACCGAGCCCAAGCTGAAGGTCTACATCGATGCGAGGGCGGAGTCGGCCGAGAGCGCACGTGACGCCGTCGCGGAGCTCGAAGCGGGCGTCCGCGCCCTCCTCGACGAACGCTCCTGAGCATGCCGGTCCGACGCCTCATCGTCAGCGCGCACAACGGGGTTCACGCGCGTCCGGTGGCCGAGCTCGTGCGACTCGCGCAGTCGCACGAGGCTCCGGTCACCCTGCGCACGGCCGACGGCACGACCGTCGATCTGACGAGCGTGCTGGCGGTCATGGACCTGGGGATCGCCTCCGGGGACTCCGTGGTGATCGAGACGGCGCCCTCCGCGACGGCGGAGGCCGTTCTCGACCAGCTCGCGGAGGTACTCGCTCCCCGCGGGTGACCGCTGCGCCGTCAGCCGTCGATCACAGCGACGAGCTCATCGAGGAACGCCTCGAACGTCGTTCCCTTCCGGACGATCCGCTGCACGCTCTCGCGTTCGCTGAACACTTCGACGAGCTGTTCGAACACGGTCTGGAACGCCGCACGATCGCTCTCGCTGAACGCGGCGAGCGCGACGACCTGCACGCGTCCGCCGCCCCAGGCCGCTGAGCCGTCCGCGACGCCGATGGCGATCGCGGTGCGGGTGGCGGTCATCTGGAGTGCGTGGGGGACGGCGAGTGCATCGGTGAACGCCGTCGACGACATCCGCTCGCGCACGATGGTGTTCTCGACGTAGTCCTCGCCGATCAGGCCGGCCTGCACCAGGAGACCGCCGAGACGACGGATGATCGCCTCCTCCCCCTCATCGGGAAGCGGGAACACGTACGCGTCGGCGAGGAAGTAGCGGGCGAGTTCGCCACGGAGGCGCGTGAGACGTCGCCCCCGGCGCACCCGGGCGGCCGCCTGCTGGATCCGGTCGACGTCGGCGTCGGTCAGGAACGGCTGGATGCGCACGAATCGGTCGCCGGACGACCCCGGTTCGATCGTGCTGAGCACGAGGTCGGTGTCGAAGGACGCCCAGTCGGGATCGACGTTGGTCACGACGGTCGTGACCTCGATCGCCGACCCCAGGGAGCGGTCGACGCTGGAGCGGAGCAGCTCATGCAACTCGTGATAGCCCGGGCAGACGATGGTGGCGGTGAGGATCGACTCGGCCTTGCGGCTGCGTTCGAGACGCCCACCCACGTGCATGGCGATGTAGGCGATCTCGTCGTCGTGGATGGGTGTGCCGACCCGGTCGTGCAGGCCGCTGGCGATCGAGACGGCCACCTCGAAGATCATCGGGTACGTCGTCTTCAGCGACCGGGTGAGCGGATTGCGGGTGAGGGCGCTCTCTTCGGCGCGGCGCAGCAGATTCTGCACGTGCAGGGCGAGACGCAGCACGAAGGTCTCGTCGACGAGGTCGACCTGGAAGTCCTCCGCCGCTCGGGCGATCTCCGCGCGTACCGCGGCCTCGACTTTCGGATCCACGCCGCTGCGTGCGACCTCACGCGTCGCGTCCTCGCCCGGCGCGACGATGCGGGTGAGCACGAGGGATGCGAGATGACCGCTGTCCCCCTCGCCGAGGACCACGGAGAAATGCTCGAAGGCGAGGCGGGCGATGACGGTCCCGACGCGCGGGATCTCCTCTCGGGTGCCCGCCGGGGTCGATTCGAGGGTGTGTCCAGCGGCGACCCGCTCGGCGGCGATCGCGATGTGCAGCAGCACATCGGAGATCGCGAGTTCGTTCACGTAGTAGCCGAGTTCGCCGAGTTCGCGCACGAGCGCGGACTTGAACGGCCCGACCGCGCTGGCGGCCACCGCCGATCCGGAGAGCGCCCGACGGAACGTCTCCGGATGGAACGAGGCGTCGTCCATCTCGTCGTGGGCGAGTCTGCTGAGCAGGCGGCGCTGCGCCGTCTCGTTGCCGCGCAGTCGCACGGTCTCGCGCTCGCGCTCGAGCACCAGATCCGTGCCGTCGAGCAGACCCCGCACGCGCACCAGGTCCGCTTCGAGCGTCGCTTCACTGACGTGCAGATCCTCGGCGGTGTCGAACACGTCGATGCCTCCGTGCTCGTCGAGCAGGAGCCGCACAAGCGTGTGCAGACGGTCGCGGGGTGCGGAATCCCCCGTCTGGCGCATCCGCAGCGCGCCACGGGCGCCGGATCCGGCACGGTAGCCCGCAGGACCCGACTCGATCACCGCGGCCCCGGGCGTGCGGGCGTTCAGCGCCGCGACATAGGAGCGGATGCTGCGCGGGGTGACGCCCATCAGGTCGGCGAGGCTCGCCGCCGTCGCCCACCCCTCCTGGCGCAGCAACGCCGCGAGGAGCTGGTCCTGGCGCTGGCGCGACATGATCCTCCCCTTCCGCGTGCTGACCGCACTGTCTCGACGTGTTCTCCATGATGTCAGGTGCCCGGCGCCCTCGGGCGGAAGGGCCTGTTCCGCAGGGGCGGAAAGGAACGTGTTGGCGCGCACCCCTCCACCGTTCCCAGACTGTTCTCAGGAAGGGTGGGCATCGATGAGGATTCTCGTGGTGTGCGGTGCGGGAGCATCGAGCACGTTCGTCGCGCAGCGGCTCCGCCGTGCGGCAGCCGCGGCCGGTCTCGATTGGGACGCGGCGGCCGGTATGGAGAGCTCCGTCGCCGGATCCGACCATGACCTCGTCCTCGTCGGCCCTCATCTGAGCGACCGCCTCGACGCCATCCGCGAAGGTGCGAGCGCGCCCGTCGCGGTGCTTCCGGACGACGTCTTCGCCGATCTCGACGGCTCGCGCACGCTCGACCTCGCCCGATCGATCCTCGCCGCCGCCGGCGAAACCCCGAAAGGAACATCATGACCGCCACCCGCACCGTTCGGATCGGCTCCTCGCACGGATTGCACGCCCGCCCCGCGAAGCTCTTCGCGCAGGCCGCGAAGGATTCCGGCATCGCCGTGACGATCGCCAAGGACTCGGGCAAGCCGGTCAACGCGGCGAGCATCCTCGGGGTCATCGCCCTGGCCGTCGAGCACGGCGACTACGTGACGCTCACGGCCGACGGCGAAGGCGCCGAGAACGTGCTCGACACGCTCACCGAACTCCTCACCACCGACCACGATCAGGACTCCGCATGAGCGAGCTCCGGGGAGTGGGGATCGGTCTCGGGGTCGCCCAGGGCCCGATCGTCCGCATGGCCGAGGCGATGCCCGCTCCGGAGAACACGCCCAGCACCGCGGGCGCGGACGTCGAACGCGCCCGAGTCCGCGACGCCGTCTCCACCGTTGCGAACGAGCTGAACGAACGGGGCGAAGCCGCCGGCGGATCCGCGCAGGAGGTGCTCGAGGCGCAGGCCATGATCGCCGAGGACCCGACTCTCCAGGACGAGGTCGACACCCGGATCGACGCGGGTGCGACGGCCGAATGGGCTGTGCACGATGCGTTCGCCGGATTCCGCGCCACGCTCGAAGCCGTCGGCGGCTACCTCGGCGAGCGCGCAGCCGACCTCGACGACATCGCGCAGCGCGTGCTCGCCCGCCTCCGCGGCGTCGACGCCCCCGGCGTTCCGAACCCGGGACACCCGTTCGTCCTGGTCGCGCGCGACCTCGCCCCCGCCGACACGGCGCTCCTCGATCTGGACCAGGTGCTCGCGCTGATCACCACCGATGGCGGCCCGACATCCCACACCGCGATCCTCGCGCGGGAGAAAGGCATCGTCGCGATCGTCGGGGTCGCCGACGGCGAGATGCTCACCACCGGCGAGACCGTGATCGTCGACGCGGCCAGCGGCGTCGTCACACGCGAACCGACGGATGACGAGAAGGCCCGAGCCACGGAGCGCGCAGCCGCTCGCCAGTCGGCCGACGCGGCCCCACCCACTCCCGGCGCTCTCGCCGACGGCACGCCTGTCGCGCTGCTCGCGAATCTGGGGAAGCCTGCAGACGCGGCCGATGCGGTCGTTCGGGGGGCCGAGGGCGTCGGGCTGTTCCGCACCGAGTTCCTGTTCCTGTCCTCGGCGCAGGCACCCACCATCGCGCAGCAGCGCGAGTCGTATCGCGAACTGCTGGCGGCGTTCCCCGGCAAGAAGGTCGTGGTCCGGATGCTGGATGCGGGCGCCGACAAGCCGCTGGCGTTCCTCAACGACGCGCACGAGGAGAACCCGGCTCTCGGTCTTCGGGGCCTGCGGGCGCTGCGGGCGAGCGAGGACATCCTGCGCGAGCAGCTCACCGCGCTTGCGGAAGCCGACGCCCAGACGGAGGCGGACCTCTGGGTGATGGCCCCCATGGTGGCGACGGTCGAGGAGACGATCTACTTCACCGGCCTCGCTCGGGAATACGGGCTGAAGACCGCCGGCGTCATGGTCGAGATCCCGGCGAGCGCCCTGCTCGCCGACCGCGTGCTCGCCCATGCGGACTTCGCGTCGATCGGTACCAACGACCTCACGCAGTACACGATGGCTGCCGACCGCATGCTCGGCTCGGTCGCCGGCTTCCAGGACCCCTGGCACCCCGCCGTCCTGCGCCTGGTGCGCGAGGTCGGCGATGCGGGCGCACGTCTCGGCAAGCCCGTCGGGATCTGCGGCGAGGCCGCGGCCGACCCTCTCCTCGCCGTGGTGCTGGTCGGGCTCGGCGCGACCAGCCTCTCGATGGCACCGTCGGCCCTCGCCGACGTACGACACGCGCTGTCCGAGCGCACCCCGTCCGAGGCGCGGAGCCTCGCCCAGGCCGCCCTGGCTGCCGACGATGCCTCCTCCGCCCGAACCGCCGTGGCGACGCTCGCCGCGGAACTCCCCCTCCACAAGAAAGAGACGACATCATGACGACGACGTCACCTGCCGCCACCAGACCCGGCGGCCTCCGCGTAGGAGTGCAGCGCTTCGGCACATTCCTCTCGGGCATGATCATGCCCAACATCGCGGCCTTCATCGCCTGGGGCTTCATCACGATGCTCTTCATCCCGGCCGGGTTCTTCGGCGCGGACAGCCCGTTCGGCTGGCACTGGGCCGGCGTGTCCGAGATCATCGGCGGGGGCGGCGACTCCGCCATCATCGGGTGGCAGGGTGCCATGACCGCGGTCGCCGAGGGTGACAACGGGAACATCCTCGCCTACGTCGGCCTCGTCGGACCGATGGTCACGTACCTGCTTCCGCTGCTGATCGCGAACACGGCCGGCCGCATGGTCTACGGCGAGCGCGGCGGTGTGGTGGCCACCATCGCCACCGTCGGTGTGATCGTCGGCACCAACATCCCGATGTTCCTGGGCGCCATGATCATGGGCCCGATCGCCGCGTGGATCACCAAGCAGATGGACCGGCTGTGGGAAGGCAAGATCCGCCCCGGTTTCGAGATGCTGGTGAACAACTTCTCCGCCGGCATCCTCGGAATGATCCTCGCGATCGTCGGCTTCTTCGCCTTCGGCCCCGTCATGCTCGGCATCAGCGCGGCGCTCGGCTCCGCGGTCCACTGGCTCGTCACGCTGCAGTTGCTGCCGCTGGTGTCGATCATCGTCGAGCCGGCGAAGGTGCTGTTCCTGAACAACGCCATCAACCACGGCGTCTTCACCCCGCTCGGGATCGAGCAGGCGGCGGAGACCGGCAAGTCGATCCTCTTCCTCATCGAAGCGAACCCCGGCCCCGGCCTCGGACTGCTGCTCGCCTTCACGTTCTTCGGCGTCGGCGCGGCGAAGGCCTCCGCACCGGGTGCGGCGATCATCCAGTTCTTCGGCGGCATCCACGAGATCTACTTCCCGTACGCGCTGAGCAAGCCGACCACGATCCTCGCGCTCATCGCGGGTGGCGCGGCCGGAGTCACCACGAACATGGTGCTCGGCGGCGGTCTGGCATTCCCGGCCGCACCGGGGAGCATCATCGCCGTGACCGCAGCCGCCATCGGACCCGGCGTCGGCAACCTGCTGGTCGTGTACCTGTCGGTGATCATCGCCGCCACCGTCACCTTCCTCATCACCGGTGTGATCCTGCGGGCCTCCCGCAAGCGCGATCTGGAGGCCGAGGGTGACACCTTCGGTGCCGCGATCGCCCAGACCGAGGCGAACAAGGGCAAGTCGTCGGCCGCGATGGACGCGCTGCGCACGTCGACCGCGACCTCATCCCCCGAGGCGGCTGCCGCCGCGAGCACGACGGTGATCGCCGCCGCGCCGATCGAGCGCATCGTGTTCGCGTGCGACGCCGGCATGGGCTCATCCGCCATGGGCGCCAGTGTGCTGCGCAACAAGCTGAAGAAGGCCGGCATCGAGGACATCACGGTCACCAACCAGGCGATCGCGAACCTCGACGGAACGGCCGACGTGGTGATCACGCAGCAGCAGCTCACCGAGCGCGCCGAAGCGAAGTCGCCGAACTCGGTCCACGTGTCGGTCGACAACTTCATGAACTCGCCCAAGTACGAAGAGGTCGTCGAGATGGTGCGTGAACAGCGAAAGGAAAACGAATGAGTGTTCTCACCCCCGAACAGGTCCGCATCCACCCCGGAGGGGCGTCGCGCGACGAGGCCCTCCAGGAGGCGACCGACATCCTGGTCGCGGCCGGAGCCGTCACCCCGGCCTACGTCGACGCGATGCGGCAGCGCGAGGAGACCGTCTCGACCTTCATGGGGAACGGGCTGGCGATTCCGCACGGCACCAACGACGCGAAGGACACGATCCTCGCGTCCGCCCTGTCGGTGGTCCGCTACGACGGCGGTGTCGACTGGTCCGGTGACCCTGCGACGTTCGTGATCGGCATCGCCGGCGTGGGTGACGAGCACCTGGAGATCCTCTCCCGGATCGCGATCCTGTTCTCCGAGGAGGACGACGTGGCCCGGCTCTCCGCTGCGCAGACCCCGGAGGAGCTCTACGCCCTCCTCTCGGAGGTGAACGAGGGATGAAGGCGGTCCACTTCGGGGCGGGCAACATCGGGCGCGGATTCGTCGGTCTGCTGCTGCGCGAGGGCGGGTACGAGGTCGTCTTCTCGGACGTCGCCAACGCGCTGGTCGACGCGATCAACGCGGTCGACTCGTACACCGTGCACGAGGCCGGCCCCGGAGGGACCGATCACGTCGTCACCGGATTCCGTGCCGTGAACAGCCGGACGGACCCCGCCGCAGTGGCGGAAGAGGTGGCGTCGGCCGACGTCGTCACCACCGCCGTCGGACCGACGGTGCTGCGGTTCGTGGCCCCGTCGATCGTCGCGGGACTGGCCCTGCGCTCCCCCGCCGCCGCACCGCTGCAGGTGATGGCATGCGAGAACGCGATCGGCGCCACCGACCTGCTGCGCCGCGAGATCGTCGCCGCAGCAGGAGCCGATGCCGAGACGCTGCTGACCAGAGCGGTCTTCGCGAACACCGCCGTGGATCGCATCGTGCCGGCGCAGCCGGAGGGATCGGGCGTCGACGTGACGGTCGAGCCCTACTTCGAATGGGCGATCGAGTCGGGACCGTTCGGCGGAGAGCTGCCGAGAATCCCCGGCGCGCACTTCGTCGACGACCTGGCGCCGTACATCGAGCGCAAGCTGTTCACCGTGAACACGGGGCATGCGGCAACGGCATACTTCGGGGCCCGTGCGGGCATCGAGCGCATCTCGGATGCCCTGGCCGATCCGACGATCGCCGCGAGCGTCTCGGCTGCCCTCGAAGAGACGTCGGCCGTGCTGGTCGCCGAGCACGGCTTGGACCCGGAGGATCTCGCCGCCTATCGCGCGAAGATCCTCGACCGGTTCCGCAACCCCGCACTCGTCGACACCGTGCAGCGGGTCGGACGTCAGCCGCTGCGCAAGATCTCGCGTCACGAGCGCTTCGTGGGCCCCGCAGCCATGGCCGCGGAGCGCGGACTGTCCACCGAGGCCCTGGTCGCCGCCGTCTCGGCAGCGCTCGAGTTCGACGACCCGGCCGACGAGCAGTCGGTCGAGCTGCAGCAGATGCTGCGCGCGGAGGACGCCGCAGGGTTCACCACGCGGACGACGGGCCTCGACCCCGAGCATCCGCTGTTCCCGCTGATCCGGGATGCCGTCACCGCCCACCAGCAGCACATCGAGAGGGCCTGAGCCGCGACCCGTCGACGCCCCCGCCTGCCGATACGATCGGTGGGCGGGGGCGTTTCGCGCACGACGACGTGCGAGAACACACAGGTATCCGGGAGCCACATGAACAGATATGCCGTGATCGGCGCTGGTCCGTCCGGCCTCGCCGCAGCGCGCGCCCTGCAGAAGCGCGGGATCTCCGTGGACGGATACGAGGCCTCGCACGGCGTCGGCGGGCTGTGGGACATCAGCAATCCCCGCAGCACGATGTACGAGTCCGCGCATCTCATCTCCTCCCGCACGACGACCGAGTTCACCGAGTTCCCCATGCGGTCCCGGGTCGACTACCCCGGACACCGGGCACTCAGGGACTACTTCGACGACTATGCCCGGCACTTCGGGCTCACCGACCTCTTCCTCTTCGACACGCGGGTCGCGCGTCTCGAGCCGCGCGACGGCGGCTGGGATCTGACCAGTTCCGGCCCCAGGGGAGACGAGACGCACTGGTACGCGGGCGTCGTTCTCGCGAACGGGACGCTCGCCGAGCCGAACATCCCGGCATTCCCTGGTGAGTTCACCGGCGAACTGCTGCATACACACGCGTACAAGTCGCCCGAGCAGCTCAAGGACCGGCGCGTGCTGCTGATCGGCGCGGGCAACTCCGGCTGCGATATCGCGGTCGACGCCGTGCATCATGCGGTATCCGTCGACATGAGCGTCCGCCGCGGGTACTACTTCGTTCCGCGGTATCTGTTCGGCAGGCCGAGCGACACTCTCAACCAGGGGCGACCGCTCCCCGCGCGCATCAAGCAGGCCATCGACAGTCGTGTGCTGCGGGCCTTCACCGGCGACCCCGTGCGGTTCGGGTTCCCGGAGCCCGACTACCGCATCTACGAGTCGCACCCGATCGTGAACACCATGGTCCTGAACCACCTCGGGCAGGGCGATCTGCGCATCCGTCCCGACGTCTCGCGCTTCGACGGCGCGAGCGTGCACTTCCGTGACGGCAGCGCCGACGACTACGACCTCGTGCTGCTCGCCACCGGCTACACCCTCGACTATCCGTTCGTCGACCGCGAGCACCTGCACTGGCGCGGTGCCGCGCCGCGGCTGTTCCTGAACGTCTTCCCCGCCTCGTTCAACGGCCTCTACGTGATGGGCATGATCGAGGCCTCGGGCATCGGCTGGCAGGGCCGCTACGAGCAGGCGGAGCTGCTCGCGGCCTACCTGAACGCGGTCGAGCAGGATCCGGAGCGCGCGTCGCGATTCCGCGATCGTGTGACCGGAAGCCCCTGGCCCGATGTGACCGGCGGCTACCGCTACCTGGGCCTGGATCGGATGGCCTACTACGTCAACAAGGACGCCTACCGCGGTGCCGTCCGGAACGAGAAGCGCATTCTGGAGTCACGGGCGTAGCACCCCTCGGTGACGAGCGACCGTCGACCGGGCGGAGTAGCGTTGTCTCGTGCAGAAGAAGCCCCGCCGGATCCTGAAGCGCGTGCTGTGGAGCGTCGCGATCGTGCTGGTCGTCGCCGTCGGCGGCGTGCTCGCCTGGACCCAGATCGGCGTCATGGCCGCGGAGCCGGAGCCGCTCGCCTCGGTGCGGGAGAACCCGGCCATCACCGTGACCGATGCCGACCAGGGCATCGTGCTCGCCCCCGCCGACGGGAGATCGGACCTCGGCCTCGTCTTCATCCCCGGGGCCAAGGTGGATCCGTGGGCGTATGCCGCGATCCTGCAGGGGCTGGCCGAAGAGGGGGTCACGGTCGTGATCACACGCCCGTGGCTGAACCTGGCGTTCTTCGACCCGCGCGGACTCGACGCCTTCACCTCGGCGGCCCCCGACGTCGATGTCTGGGGCGTCGGCGGGCACTCCCTGGGCGGCGTGCGTGCATGCCAGCTCGCGGACGACGCCGATGCGCTCGTCCTGTTCGCCTCCTACTGCGCGAACGATCTCTCCGGCAGTGGGCTTCCCGTCCTCAGCCTGTCCGGCAGCGAAGACGGGCTGTCCACCCCCGAGAAGATCGCCGATGCGCGCGATCAGCTGCCCGCCGATGCCGACATGGTCGAGATCGAAGGGGCGTCGCACGCGTCCTTCGGCGACTACGGACCGCAGGACGGCGACGGCACTCCGACGATCTCCCGCGACGAGATGCACGCGGAGGTCACGCGTCTGACCGACGAGTTCCTCGCACCGCTCTCGCCCTGAGCGTCACCTCCCCACGGCCCCGAGGACCGGGTCGAGCAGCGGATGGAGGTGCCGGGTGCGCAGGACCGCCGCCGCCGAACGCGCCCCCGCCTCGAGCGCAGTGGTGACGCCCGCCCCGTCGAGCCGCGCGTCGAGCACGCCCGCGAGGAACGCATCACCCGCGCCGTTCGTGTCGACGACCTCGACGGGCACCGCAGGAACCCGATGCACCACGCCGTGCTCGTCGACCGCCACGGCCCCCTCCGCTCCCAGGGTGCACACGGCCAGGCGCGCTCCCGCCGCGATGCGGGACTGCAGGAACACGACCGGGTCGTCCAGCCGGTCGGCGTTGCAGAACACCGCATCAGCGGCGTCGAGGAACGGCCGGTGGTAGTGCGCCCTGCCGTCGTAGTCGTGCACATCCACCCAGATCGGCGTGCCGGTCGATCGGGCGAGAGGCAGCAGGCGCAGGGGTTCCGCGGCGAGGTCGAGCACGACCGCATCGGCAGCGACCATCCGGTCGCGCATCCGGTCGTCGCGCGTGCCCTCGGCCGTGCTCGGGGTCGACAGGTACAGCGAGACGCGACCGCCTTCACGCGTCATCAGGTTCAGATGCCGTTCGGTGACCCCGTCGTCCCAGGAGGTCTGCACGCCGGCGGCGCGCAGTGCGTCGCGCACGCGCCCGCCCTCCGCATCCGTCCCGGAGATGGCATGCAGCCGTGTGGTCCGGCCCAGCGCGGTCAGGCTGAGCGCCTTGCCCGCGCTGGTCCCTCCGACCGTCTCCCACGTGTCCTCGGCGAACTGCATGTGCGGCACCGGCTCGGGAAGCCGATCCAGCACGATGATCGTGTTCCACGATGCCGGCCCGACGATGACGACGGAGGCGGATTCCGCTGCGGACTCTGAGGAGGAGGGCATGGGACCATCCTGCCGTGCCTCGTCTCGGCCGTCTCCTTCAGCCGATGCGCGAGACCAGCGCGTCCAGCCCCATGCCGTAGTCGATGCGCACGACGGGAAGGGCGAGCTTGTCGGTGCCGACCTTCACATATCCGGGCTCGATGGTACGTCCCATCTCGTAGCCGGCCTGGGCGACGCCCTGCTTGGTGGTGTCGTTGTAATGCCCGTACGGATACGCCACGACCTGACCCACACCGAGGATCTGAGCCGACGTCGTCAAGTCTGCCGCGATCTGATCGGCCGTCCAGTTGACCATCCGCCCCTTGCCGTTGTCGCCCGCCTGGTGCATGTCATGCGTGTGCGAGCGGCGCTGCACGTAGATGGACGGCGCCGGGTCCTGCCGAGCGGCCGTGATCATGAACGACGTGCTGAGCAGCTTGTACTTGTCCACGACCGGCACCGCGAGATCGAACCACGACTGGTCGGCGTCGTCATCGGTGATGATCACGCTCTTCGCAGGAAGCGAGAGCCGCCCGTCGATGAAGGCGCTGAGCTCGTCCCAGGTGGGCAGGTAGAAGCCCGTCGTCGCGATGTGGTTCATCTGTGCATCGAAGTCACCGATGTAGGCGTAGTTGCCGCGCAGCCAGCCCTTCTCCCCCTCGGGGTTCGCCGTGAACTGGTGATACATGAGGATGGGCACTCGCACGTTCTCCGCGGCGTTCTGCTCCGGCGTCTTCCAGGCGGCGAAGAGCTCGACCTGCTGGTCCGTGCACACCACGGGGTCGGCGCCGTTCACGCGGGCCGCGACCGTCAACGCTCCGGCGTCCGCCGCCGTCGCGTACCAGCCGGCGAACACCCGACCCTCCAGCTGCGGGATCGGAAGGCCCTGGTACAGGGCGTCCTGGAACTGCAGCATCGGGTCGGCAGGAGCCCCGTCGCCCGAGAAGGTCACCGCACAGGCGCGCGGATCGTTCGCATCCGCCACGATCTGCTCCGCCGGCGTCAGCGGATGCTCGATCGTGGCGGACTGCGCCTTCGGAATCGTGTTCTCCTGCGCACGGTTCAGCCAGACGAAGGCGGCAGCGCCACCTCCGACGACGACGGCGGTCACGACGGCGCTGACGATGATCGCGGCGCGCGTGCGGCGCTTCTTCCCCCCGGAAGCCATGGTCAGGCGTCGAAGCCTTCGGCGATCATCTCCACGAGCTCCTCGCGCTCCTCGACGGGGAGGAACGCCGCGGCGGCGGCGTTGAACTGGAAGGTCTCGAGGTCGTCGAGGTCGTACTCGAACGCCTCGACGAGCAGGGCGAGCTCACGCGTGAGAGACGTGGCGCTCATGGTGCGGTTGTCGACGTTCACGGTCACCGCGAACCCGAGCTGGTAGAGCAGGTCGAAGGGGTGGTCCACCATGGTGTTGCCCCACGCGGCGATGGCCCCGGTCTGCAGGTTCGACGAAGGCGAGAGCTCGAGCGGGATCTCGCGGTCGCGGACCCAGCGCGCGAGGTCGCCGAACTGCACCTGCACCTCGTCGCCCTCCTGGGTGATGACCTCGAGGTCTTCGGCGATGCGCACACCGTGGCCGAGCCGCAGCGCGCGTCCGTCCAGCAGAGCCGAGCGGATGGAGGCGGGACCCGCCGCCTCTCCCGCGTGCACGGTGACGGGGAAGAAGTTCTCGGCGAGGTAGTCGAACGCCCTGCGGTGGTTCGACGGCGGGAAGCCATCCTCAGGACCGGCGATGTCGAAGCCCACGGCACCGCGTCCGCGGAAGTCGACCGCGAGTTCGGCGATCTCGAGGGCGCGATCGGTGTGCCGCATCGCCGTGATCAGCTGCCCGACGCGGATGCTGCGTCCCGAGCGGTCCGCGGCGTCCTCACCCTCTTCGATGCCCTGCTGCACCGCCTCCACCGTCTGTTCGAGCGTGAGGCCGCGAGCCAGGTGCTGCTCGGGCGCCCAGCGCACCTCGCCGTAGATCACGCCGTCGGCGGCGAGGTCTTGGACGAACTCCCGTGCGACACGGGTGAGGCCCTCCTGCGTCTGCATCACGGCGGTCGTGAGGTCGAACGTCTTGAGGTACTCGACCAGCGAACCGGAATCGCTCTGCTTCGCGAACCACGATCCCAGCGCCTTCGGGTCGGACTCCGGAATCTCCAGGCCGATCGCGTCCGCGAGCTCGATGATCGTGGCGGGCCGCAGCGCGCCGTCGAGGTGGTCGTGCAGCGACACCTTGGGAAGGCTCCGCAGGGAGACCCCCTGAAGTGTGACGTCGCCGTTCGCATCGATCGACATGGTGATCCTCTCGGTCGCGGATGTGCTCAGTTCAGGCTAGCGGTCCGCCGTCACGCCGTGATGCGCTCACGGACGATGGGGCCGGTCACCGGCGCCTCATCCCCGATCTCCCACGAACCATCGAGGGCGTCGAGAGCCCTGCCGAACCGGGCATCGTCGGCGGCTGAGAGGGTGAAGAGCGGCTGGCCGGCGACGACGCGATCGCCCGGCTTCGCATGCAGATCGATGCCTGCCTCGAAGACCACCGGGTCCTGCGCCCTGGCGCGCCCCGCGCCGAGACGCCAGGCAGCGACGCCGAACGGGAGGGCATCCATGCGCGTGATGATTCCGTCGGTGGGGGCGAGCACCTGGTGGGTCTCGCGCGCCGTCGGGAGCGCGGCATCCGGATCTCCGTCCTGAGCGCGGATCATCGCCTTCCAGGTGTCCATGGCGCGGCCGTCCTCGAGAGCGGCCTCCACGTCGGCGTCCGGCTGTCCTGCGAGGGCGAGCATCTCGCGTGCCAGGGCGATCGTGAGCTCGCGCACATCCGAGGGTCCGCCACCGGCGAGGATCTCGACGGATTCACGGACCTCGTTCGCATTGCCGATCGCAAGGCCGAGCGGGACGTTCATGTCGGTCAGCAGGGCCGTCGTCGCGACCCCGGAGTCGGTGCCGAGAGCGACCATGGTGCGGGCGAGCTCGCGGGCGCGATCGATGTCCTGCATGAACGCACCGGAGCCGAACTTCACATCGAGCACGAGAGCGTCCGTGCCCTCGGCGATCTTCTTCGACATGATGCTCGACGCGATCAGCGGGATCGCCTCGACGGTGCCGGTGACGTCGCGGAGCGCATACAGCTTCTTGTCCGCGGGTGCGAGGCCAGAGCCGGCGGCGCAGATGACCGCACCCACGTCTCCCTGCATCTGCGCGAACATCTCCTCGTTGCTCAGAGCAGCGCGCCATCCGGGGATCGACTCGAGCTTGTCGAGCGTGCCGCCCGTGTGACCGAGCCCGCGACCGCTCAGCTGCGGCACGGCCACGCCGAACGAGGCGACCAGCGGGGCGAGCGGCAGCGTGATCTTGTCGCCGACGCCACCGGTGGAGTGCTTGTCGACCGTGCGCTTGCCGAGGGAGGCGAAGCTCATCCGCTCCCCCGACGCGATCATCGCGTCGGTCAGCACGCGGATCTCGTCGCGCTCCATGCCGCGCTGGAAGATCGCCATCGCGAACGACGCCATCTGCGCGTCCGAGACATAGCCGCGGGTGTAGGCATCGACCATCCACCGCAACTCCGCCTCGGGCACGGCACCCCCGTCGCGCTTGGCGCGGATCACATCGATCGCGTCGAACGGTTCGATGGCTCCCTGAGCCTGTCCAGCGGTCATCGTGCTTCCTCCAGGTCGCGCGGCCCGAACGCATCGGGCAGCACCTCGTCGATTGTGCGGATGCCGGAGACGGTCTCCAGGAGCATCCCGGGCATCGCATGCTCGAACAGCAGCTGGCGACAGCGTCCGCACGGCATGATCGTCTGCCCCTCGTTGTTGACGCACACGAACGCGACGAGCTGGCCGCCGCCGGACATGTGCAGGTCACCGACCAGCGCGCACTCCGCGCACAGCGTCACACCGTACGACGCGTTCTCCACGTTGCAGCCGGCCACGATGCGGCCGTCGCCGACGAGGGCGGCCGCACCCACGCGGTAGCGCGAGTACGGCGCGTACGCCTTCGTCATGGCATCCGTGGCGACCTGGCGCAGTTCATCCCAGTCGATGTCGGTCATTGCGATGATTCTCTCTTCCGGCAGGGCTACGACTTGATGTAGGGCTTGCCGTCTGCGGCAGGGGCCTTGATCTGCCCGGCGAATCCGGCGACCGCGAGCAGCGTCACGACATACGGCAGCATCAGCATGAACTCGCCCGGGATGGGCGTCTTCAGGATCGACAGCAGGTTCTGCAGGTTGGTCGCGAAACCGAACAGCAGCGCCGCGAGGGTCGCACGGATGGGATCCCATCGGCCGAAGATCACAGCGGCGAGGGCGATGAAGCCGAGCCCGGCCGTCATGTCCTTGCCGAACTGCGGCACCGAGACGAGGGTGAAGTACGCACCTCCCATGCCGGCGATCGCGCCGGCGAGCAGCACGTTCCAGAACCGGGTCGGGTTCACCTTGATGCCCACGGTGTCGGCCGCCTGCGGGTGCTCGCCGACGGCACGCAGCCGCAGACCCCACCGGGTGCGGTAGAGGCCCCAGGCCACCACGGCGACCGTGATGAACATCAGGTACCCGATGAAGGTCTGGTTGAACAGCACCGGCCCGATGATCGGGATGTCGCTGAGGACCGGGATCTCGACGCGCGGGAATCGCACGGGTGTGTTCAGGGTCGCCTCGTTCGGAGCGAGGAGTGCGCCGTAGAGGAAGCCGGTGAGACCGGTGACGAGCACGTTGAGGACGACACCGACGATGACCTGCTCGACCAGATACTTGATCGCGAACGCGGCGAGGACGCTCGCCACCAGGACGCCGCCGATCATCGCGCCGACCAGGCCGACGAACGGGTTTCCGGTGATGCTCGACAGGAGCGCTGCCGAGAAGGCGCCGAGAAGCAGCTGCCCCTCGATCGCGACGTTCACGACGCCGGCACGCTCGCCGATGACACCGCCCAGGGCACCGAACACCAGGGGCACCGAGAGCGAGACCGCGCCGAACAGCAGGCTCGTGACCGGCACGAGTCCGCCGGCGGAGGCCCAGACGAGGAACGCGAAGACGGCCAGCACGCTGAAGGCGATCACGAGCCACAGGGACGGCGGACGGTAGGTCCATGCCCGCAGGAACGCCCCCACCGTGAGCACCACGAGGATGCCGAACACGACCCAGAAGGTCGAGGCCGTCGGCAGCGCCACATCCGGCAGCGCGAGCGCCGAGGACTGGTCGGAAAGGCGGAACGTGCTGATGCCGTCGCGCGGCACGAGCAGGAACAGCAGGGCCAGGAGCACGGTCGCTCCGGCCAGCACGATCGGCGCCTTGAGGTGCCGCTCCTTCACGGTCGCGAGCTGCACCGTGCCGTCGGCGGCCTGGGTCTGCACGAGGGACATCATGCCGCCACCGCCTTCTTCGCGGCCTTGGCTCTGAGCCGTGCCGCCTTCTCGATATCGGTCTTGGGGAGGAAGAACACCGTGCGCAGCAGCGGCGGCGCGGCGATGAACAGCACGACGAGCGACTGCACGACGAGCACGATGTCGACCGGGATGTCCTGCGCCTGCATCGAGAACGACCCCGCCTTGAGCGCGCCGAACAGGATGCCGGCGGCGAACGTGCCCCAGGCACGACTGCGCCCGAGGAGGGCGACGGTGATGGCGTCGAAGCCGATGCCGGCGTCGATCGTCTCGGTGACACCCGTGGTCACCGCTCCCTGGATCTGATTCATGCCCGCGAGGCCCGCGAGGCCACCCGCGAAGAGCATGGCGTACACGTAGATGCGCTGCACGCTGATGCCCGCGGCCCGCGCGGCGTGCGGGTTCTCGCCCACGGCGCGCATCCGCATGCCGAGCGACGAGCGCTCGATGAGCCACCAGACGAACAGTGTCGCCACGATCACGATCACGAAGCCGAGGTCGAGAAGGGGGAACTGCGGTCCGAGCAGCGTCGGGAACTGCGCGCTCTCCGGCGTCGCCGATCCGAGGGCCTGGTTGGTGCCCGGCTTCTGCAGCAGCCCCGGGGTGCGGATCATCCAGAGCAGCAGGTAGTACGCGATGTAGTTGAGCATGATCGTGAGGATCACCTCATGCGCACCGGTGCGGGCCTTGATGAGTCCCGCGATCGCACCCCAGAGCGCACCGCCCGCGATACCGGCGATGAGCGTGACCGGGATGTGCAGCCAGATCGGCAGGTCGAGCGAGAACGTCAGCAGCGCGGCGACGGCGACGCCGATCAGCATCTGACCGCGGGCACCGATGTTGAACAGCCCGACGCGGAACGCCAGCGCGACGCCGAGGCCGGCCGCGATGAGCGGTGCCGCGAAGCCGAGCGTGTTGGTGAGGGGTCGGATCTGCGCCGCGAAGTCCGCGCCACGGGCGTTGAAGATGGCCCCGCGGAACAGCGCCTCGTATCCGTTGTAGACGGCGTTCCAGGCGGCGACGAACGTGTCACCGGGCTGCGCGAAGAAGTAGACGGATGCCGCCTGGACGTCTTCGTTCGTCAGCGCGATGAGGATGCCGCCGACGATGAGCGCCAGCACGATCGCGAGGACCGTGGTCACGGCGCTGCCGCGGAGGATCTCCTTGAGGATGACGTTGCCGCGCGGGGGCGGCGGCACGTCGGAAGGGTCGCGCGGGACCGTGCCGGTGCTCGTGGCGAGCTCCTGCGGCGGGATCCCCTTGGTCACATCTCCTGCGCCGGGCGTCGCTCCGCTCACGCGGCCACCTCCCCTTCGGCCGCTCCGGCCATCATGAGTCCGAGCGTCTCCCGAGGCGTGTCGCCGGGGACGATGCCGACGATCGTGCCGCGGTACATGACCGCGATCCGATCGGCGAGAGCTGCGACCTCGTCGAGCTCCGTGGAGACCACGATCACGGGCACACCCGCGTCACGCGTCTCGATGATCCGCTTGTGGATGAACTCGATCGAGCCGACGTCCACGCCGCGGGTGGGCTGCGCCGCGACGAGAAGGCGCAGATCGCGGCTCATCTCCCTGGCGATGACGACCTTCTGCTGGTTTCCGCCGGACAGCGTGCCGGCGGGGGTCTCGGGACCCTGCGTGCGGATGTCGTACTCCTTGATGCGCGCACGGGCGAACTCGTCGAGTGCTCCACGCCGCAGCGTGCCGGCGCGGCTGAACGCCGGGTCGTCCGAACGGTCGAGGATCAGGTTCTCGGCGACGGAGAACCCGGCCACCAGGCCGTCTTCCGTCCGGTCTTCCGGCACGAAGCCGACGCCGGCGTCGAGGATCGCCCGCACGCTCTTGCCGACGAGTTCGTTGCCGTCGAGTCGGATGCTGCCTTCGACACGGGCGGCGAGACCGACGATGGCCTCCACCAGCTCGGTCTGACCGTTGCCCTGGACGCCCGCGATCGCGAGCACCTCCCCCGGCCGGACGGCGAAATCGACCCCGTCGACGACGATGGCGCCGGTGGGCGTCAGAACGCGCAGACCCGTGACCTCGAAGCCGCCCTCGCCCAGGCGCGGCGGCTCCTTGTGCACGGTGAGCTCGACCGCGCGGCCGACCATGAGCGATGCCAGCTCGGAGTTCGTCGCTGTGGGCGAAGCCTCACCCACGACCTTGCCGAGGCGCACGATCGTGATCTTGTCCGCGACCTCGCGGACCTCACGGAGCTTGTGCGTGATGAACACGATCGCCGTGCCCTCGTCACGCAGTTGGCGCATGATGCCCATCAGCTCGTCCGTCTCCTGCGGAGTGAGCACCGCGGTGGGCTCGTCGAACACGAGCACCTTCGCGTCACGCGACAGCGCCTTGATGATCTCGACGCGCTGCTGCACGCCGACGGGAAGATCTCCGACCAGCGCGTCGGGGTCGATGTCGAAGCCGAAGCGGGCCGCGACCGATCGCACGTGCTCTCGCGCCTTCGCGATGTCGAGCGTGCCGAGGGCCTTGGTCTGCTCATGTCCGAGCATGACGTTCTCGGCCACGGTGAACACCGGGACGAGCATGAAGTGCTGGTGGACCATGCCGATCCCCGCAGCCATCGCGTCACCGGGACCGCGGAAGCGCTGCACCTCGTCGTCGAGGAGGATCTCGCCCTCGTCGGCCTGATACAGGCCGTAGAGGACATTCATGAGGGTGGACTTGCCTGCGCCGTTCTCACCGAGCAGCGCGTGGATCTCACCCGGTTCGACCACCAGATCGATGTGGTCGTTGGCAACGAGGGTGCCGAATCGCTTGGTGATGCCGCGAAGTTCGAGCTTCATATCTGCACCTTATCCAGAAGAGTCATCCAGAAGAGCCATCCAGACGAGTCTTCCAGGGGGATCATCGTGCGTCCACGACACGGGGCGAGTGGCATCCTGCTCACCACTCGCCCCGTGCGGGAACTGCGACGGATTTACTTGGAGGTCGGGGAGTTCGGGGACTCCACCTTGATGTCGCCCGAGATGATCTGCTCCTGCAGAGTCTTGAGCTCGTCGGTCAGACCTTCCGGGAGCTTCGACTCGAAGTCACCGAAGCCGGAGAGCTTGACGCCCTCGTTCTCGAGCGTGCCCACGTACGGGGCCGGGTCGAACTCGCCCTGGGCCGCGGCCATGGTCGCGTCCTTCACGGCGACGTCGATCGCCTTCATGATCGAGACGAGCGTGATGCCGGCGACACTCGGGTCGGCGACGGCGAGGTCGCTGTCGACACCGAGCATCAGGGTGTCCTTGCCGCTGTCGGCGATCGCCGCAGCCGCGCTCTGGTAGACGGGGCCGCCGACCGGGAGGATGACGTCGACGCCCTGGTCGAGCACACCCTGTGCGGTCTGCTTGGCGGTGTCGTTCGCGTCGAAGCCGCCCGTGAACGAGCCCTTCTGCGTGGCCTCGTCCCAGCCGAAGACCTCGACCGCAGCGGACTTGTCCTCGTTGTACTTCTCGACACCGAGCTGGTAGCCGTCCATGAACACGGCGACCGACGGAATCTGCATTCCACCGAAGGTGCCGACCTTGTTCACGCCGCTCTGCGCGGACCAGGACGCGGCGGCGTAACCACCGAGGTATGCGGCCTGAGCCGTGTCGAAGACCAGGGGCTTGATGTTGGGAGCATCGACGTTGCCGTCGAAGTCGTTGTCGGCCCAGTCGTCGATGATCGCGTAGTCGATGTCGGGGTTCGCGAGAGCCGACTCGACCGTCGCGGCGGACAGCTTGAAGCCGACCGAGACGATGAGCGAGCAGCCCTCCGAGACCGCGGTCTCGAGGTTCGGCGCGTAGTCGTTGTCGTTGGCCGACTCGAACTCGAGCGGCTTGATGTCCAGCTCCTTGGCGGCGCTGTCCATGCCCTCCTTGGCGGACTGGTTGAACGACTTGTCGTTCCATCCGCCGGCGTCGGAGACGAGGCAGGGAAGGAAGTCGGAGGCAACCGGCTCGCCGGAGCCGGCGGGCTTGTCTGTCGGAGCCTGGCCGCAACCGGCGAGTGCGAAGACGACGCCAGCGGCGACGGTGACGCCGAGCAGCTTCTTGGTGGTGGAGATGGTCAACTGATGCCTCCCTCAACGAAACCGCGGCCATCGCGGATCGATCAAAGTTACCTACTGTTTCGGCTTTTGTGCACGCCCGTGCCGCACGTGCTGGCCAATGGTTACCAAGCTGAAATCAAGACAGCCGATGAGCGTCTCCGCCTGCTCATCGGAGCAGACGTCAGAGCACGTCCCCGCGACCGGTGAGCTTGAGCGACTCGACGACGCTCTTCACCCGCTGCGCATTCTGCACCGTCGTGACCAGCAGCGCGTCGGGGGTGTCGACCACGACGATGTCCTGCACCCCCACCAGGCTGATGACGCGGGACGTCTGGCTGACGAGGATCCCACTCGCACCATCCGTGAGCACCCGCGCGTTCGGGCCGAGCACGGCGAGGTCGTTCTTGCGACCGTTGGTGATGAGCTTCGTCAGCGACGCGAAGTCCCCCACGTCGTCCCAGTCGAAGTGACCGGGGACCACGGCGAGGCGTCCCCGTCGGGCGGCGGGCTCGGCGACGGCGTAGTCGATGGCGATCTTCTTCAGTCGCGGCCAGATCCGATCGACCGCGGGGCCACGACGGTCGCGATCGTCCCAGGCCTCGGCGAGTTCGAGCAGTCCCGCGTGCAGCTCAGGCTCGTTCACGGCCAGCTCTTCCAGCAGCACACCGGCCTTGGCGATGAACATGCCCGCGTTCCAGAGGTAGCCGCGGTCGGCGATGTACGCCTTGGCGGTCTCGAGGTCGGGCTTCTCCACGAAGCTCGCCACCAGCGCGGCCTCACGCGCACCGTCGACGACGAGCTCGGGTCCCATCTTGATGTAGCCGAAGCCGATCGCCGGCTCGGTCGGCGTGATGCCGATCGTGCAGATGTAGCCCTCACGCGCCACCTCGACCGCATCGCGCACGGCGAACTCGAACACCCGGGTGCCGCGGATCACGTGGTCCGCGCTGAAGGAGCCGATGATCACGTCGGGATTGCGACGGTGCAGGATGGCCGCGGCGAGCCCGATCGCGGCTGCCGACTCGCGCGGCTCCGACTCCAGGAACACGTTCAGGTCGGGGATCCCCGGCAACTCCGCCTCGACGGCCGCCCGGTGAGCCCGGCCGGTGACCACGGCGATCCGATCCGCACCGGCGAGCGGCACGAGCCGATCCCAGGTGTCGCGCAGCAAGGAGTGTCCGGATCCCGTCAGGTCATGCAGGAACTTCGGTGCATCCGCACGAGAGAGCGGCCACAGCCTGCTGCCGATGCCGCCGGCGGGGATCACTGCGTAAAAGTCCTCGATGGGTGTGCTCACCCTGCCCAGGGTAGCCGCAGCGATCATCTCGACATCGAGACACTTAGGCTCCCCTTCGTCGCTCCCAGTGATCTGACAGGAATAGGATGGTCACCGATCGGGCGTGCCTGACACTTCGACAGGCTCACACTTGGACAAGCGCAGCGCACGCGACCGAGTCACATCGATCCAGGGAGGACGACCGTGTCCACAAGCGCCCGCTTGACACCGTCGATTTCGGAAACCACGTCCAAGACCCCCCGCGGCACCCTCTACCGGGGTCGCGAAGGCATGTGGTCGTGGGTGCTTCACCGCATCACCGGAGTCGCCATCTTCTTCTTCCTGTTGGTGCACGTGCTCGACACGGCGCTGATCAGGGTGTCACCGGAGGCGTACAACGCCGTCATCGGGACATACAAGAACCCGATCATGGCCCTCGGTGAGGTCGTGCTCGTCGCCGGCATCGTGTTCCACGCGA
This sequence comes from Microbacterium sp. Cr-K32, assembly GCF_000708345.1. NCBI lineage: Bacteria > Bacillati > Actinomycetota > Actinomycetes > Micrococcales > Microbacteriaceae > Microbacterium > Microbacterium sp. Cr-K32. Next base: position 110,741 of record NZ_JARD01000015.1, read on the forward strand.
TGAACGGCCTGCGCATCATCGCCGTCGACTTCTGGTCGAAGGGCGCCAAGTACCAGCGCCAGCTGTTCTGGGGCGTCCTGCTGGTGTGGGGCATCATCATGGCCGGCTTCGTGCCCCGCCACCTGATGCTCGCGTTCGCCGGATTCGGAGGGGGACACTGATGTCTGCACAGACCATCGCCGCCGCCCCGGCTCGTCGCCGCCGCGGCGTCAATCTCGAGAAGTGGGGCTGGATCTTCATGCGCGTCTCGGGCGTCGTGCTCGTCGTGCTGATCTTCGGTCACCTGTTCGTCAACCTCATGGTCGGCGAAGGCATCCACGCCCTCGACTTCGCGTTCATCGCGGGCAAGTTCGCCACGCCGTTCTGGCAGTGGTGGGATGTGCTGATGCTGTGGCTCGCACTCATCCACGGCGCCAACGGCATGCGCACCATCGTGAACGACTACGTGACGAACAGCACGGCGCGCAAGGCGCTGGTCTGGGCGCTCGGGCTGGCCGCCGGCCTGCTCATCATCCTCGGCACGCTCGTGGTCTTCACGTTCGACCCGTGCCTGGGTGTGACCGAGGACAGCGTCCTCTGGTCCGAATGCGCCGCGATCGTCGGGAACTAGAAGAAGGCATACGAGAAGTGACTACCGAGACGCAGGATTCCGTCGTCCGTGACGGCGTGCACTACCACCAGTTCGACATCGTGATCGTGGGAGCCGGTGGAGCGGGCATGCGTGCCGCCATCGAAGCGGGCCCTGGCGCGAAGACCGCGGTGATCTCCAAGCTGTACCCCACGCGCTCGCACACCGGTGCGGCGCAGGGCGGCATGGCGGCAGCCCTTGCGAACGTCGAAGAGGACTCCTGGGAGTGGCACACCTTCGACACCGTGAAGGGCGGCGACTACCTCGTCGACCAGGACGCCGCCGAGATCCTCGCGAAGGAGGCCATCGACGCGGTCATCGACCTCGAGAACATGGGCCTCCCGTTCAACCGCACGCCCGAGGGAAAGATCGACCAGCGTCGCTTCGGCGGTCACACGGCCGAGCACGGCAAGACTCCGGTCCGCCGGGCCTGCTACGCCGCCGACCGCACCGGCCACATGATCCTGCAGACGCTGTTCCAGAACTGCGTCAAGCTCGGCATCAACTTCTTCAACGAGTTCTACGTGCTCGACCTGCTCACGGTGAAGGACGCCGACGGCAAGACCCAGGTCTCCGGCGTCGTCGCATATGACCTGGCCACCGGCGAGCTGCACGTCTTCCAGGCCAAGGCCGTGATCTTCGCGACCGGCGGCTTCGGCAAGATCTTCAAGACCACCTCGAACGCGCACACCCTCACGGGTGACGGCGTCGGCATCGTGTGGCGCAAGGGACTCCCCCTCGAGGACCTGGAGTTCTTCCAGTTCCACCCGACCGGGCTCGCCGGTCTCGGCATCCTCCTGACCGAGGGCGCACGAGGCGAAGGCGCGATCCTGCGCAACGCCTCCGGTGAGCGCTTCATGGAGCGCTACGCCCCCACCATCAAGGACCTCGCCCCGCGTGACATCGTCGCGCGCTGCATGGTGCAGGAGGTCCTGGACGGGCGCGGCGCCGGCCCCCACAAGGACTACGTGCTGCTCGACTGCACGCACCTGGGCGCCGAGGTGCTCGAGACCAAGCTCCCCGACATCACCGAGTTCGCCCGCACGTACCTCGGTGTCGACCCGGTCGTCGAGCCCGTGCCCGTGATGCCCACCGCGCACTACGCGATGGGCGGCATCCCGACCAACAACGACGGCGAGGTCCTCGCGGACAACACCACCGTCGTCCCCGGCCTCTACGCCGCGGGCGAGTGCGCCTGCGTCTCGGTGCACGGCGCCAACCGCCTCGGCACCAACTCGCTGCTCGACATCAACGTCTTCGGCAAGCGCGCCGGCCGCAACGCCGTCGAGTACGTCAAGACCGCCGAGTTCGTCCCCCTCCCCGAGAACCCCGCCGGCTTCGTGTCGGGCATGCTCGAGGACCTGCGCAACAACCAGGGCACCGAGCGCATCGCCGTCCTGCGCAAGACGCTGCAGGACGAGATGGACAAGGGCGCGCAGGTGTTCCGCACGCACGACTCCCTCCAGCACGTGCTCGGCGTCATCGCCGAGCTGCGTGAGCGCTACAAGAACGTGCACGTCGACGACAAGGGTCAGCGGTTCAACACCGACCTGCTCGAAGCCGTCGAGCTGGGCTTCCTCCTCGACATCGCCGAGGTCGTCGTCTACGCCGCGCAGAACCGCGAGGAGAGCCGCGGCGGCCACATGCGCGACGACTTCCCGAAGCGCAACGACGAGAAGTACATGAAGCACACCATGGCTTACCTGACCGGTGATCCGCACTCCTCCACGCCGAGCGACCACATCAAGCTCGACTGGAAGCCGGTCGTCTTCACGAAGAACGATCAGGGCGAGTTCAACTACCCGCCGATGGAGAGGAAGTACTGAGCATGTCGACCGCCATCGCAGAGGCACCTGCCGACACGACCGAAGAGACCGGCATCCAGTCCTTCATCGTCACGTTCAACATCCGCCGGTTCAACCCGGAGGTCGACTCCGAGCCGCACTGGGTCGACTACGACGTGGAGCTCTACTCCACCGACCGCGTGCTCGACGCCCTGCACAAGATCAAGTGGGAGGTCGACGGCTCGCTCACCTTCCGGCGCTCGTGCGCCCACGGCATCTGCGGCTCCGACGCCATGCGCATCAACGGCCGCAACCGCCTGGCCTGCAAGACGCTGATCAAGGACCTCGACATCTCGAAGCCGATCTACGTCGAGGCGATCAAGGGTCTGCCGCTCGAGAAGGACCTCGTCGTCGACATGGAGCCGTTCTTCGCGTCATACCGCGAGGTGCAGCCGTTCCTCGTCGCCAGCTCCGTTCCGGAGAAGGGCAAGGAGCGCGTCCAGTCCATCGCCGACCGCGAGATCTTCGACGACACCACCAAGTGCATCCTGTGCGCCGCGTGCACCTCGTCGTGCCCCGTGTTCTGGACCGACGGCCAGTACTTCGGGCCGGCGGCGATCGTCAACGCGCACCGCTTCATCTTCGACTCCCGTGACGACAACGCGGCTGTCCGCCTCGACATCCTCAACGACAAGGAAGGCGTGTGGCGCTGCCGCACCACCTTCAACTGCTCCGAGGCCTGCCCCCGTGGCATCGAGGTGACCAAGGCGATCGCCGAGGTCAAGCAGGCCGTGCTCCGCGGTCGCCCCTGACGCCGCGACAGGCAACAACGTGAGAACAGGCGGTCCCCTTCCGGGGCCGCCTGTTCTGCGTTCCTGCCCTGCTCACGCCCGTTCCGCTCTTGGATAGGGTGGGGAGGTGTCCGAACCCGATGGCTCTGCGACCGACCCCGGTCGCCTCGATGCGGCCGTCGAGCGCGCGACCGCGCTGACGCAGCGCACCCTCGGACTGTTCCCCGTGCGCGTCTGGCGCCACTTCCTGCAGCACAACGGATTCCTCCTCGCCGCGGGCGTGAGCTACCAGGCCCTCTTCGCGATCTTCGCCGCGATCTACCTGGCCTTCGCGATCGCCGGACTCTGGCTCGGCGGCAGCGATGAAGCCGTCGACGCCCTCATCGCGATGATCAACAGCTACATCCCCAATCTGATCCTTCCCGAGGGTGGTGTGGTCACGCCCGATCAGGTGAAGGACATCGCGGCGAGCACCACCGGAGTGCTGAGCGTCACCGGTCTGATCGCGCTCGGCACCGTGGTCTGGACCGCGATCGGCTGGGTCACATTTTCTCGTCGTGCGACCAGAGACATCTTCGGTCTGCCGCCCGATCGCCGCAGCTACGTGATCCTGAAGGCGCGCGACCTGCTCGCGGCGGTGATCTTCGGAGCTTCCCTGGTGGCCGGTTCGGTCCTCAGCTCGGCGAGCGCCGCGATCCTGAGCTGGTTCCTCGGTCTGCTCGGCTGGGACTCCAGCTCGAACGGGGTGATCCTCATCCGCATCGGCGCCGTCATCGTCTCCTTCGCGCTGATGTCGGGCGCCCTGGCGGCGATGGTCCGATTCCTCACCGGGACCTCCCTGCACTGGCAGACGATCTGGCCCGGCGCTCTCCTGGGCGGCGGCGCGATGACGATCCTGCAGTTCGGTGCGGGGTTCCTCCTCAGCTACACCCCGTCCAACCCGCTGCTCGCGACGTTCGCGATCTTCATCGGTCTGCTGCTCTGGTTCCGCATCAACGGCGTGGTGATGCTGGTGGCCTCCTCGTGGATCGCGGTCGCTGCACAGGACCGCGACCTGCCCCTCCTCACGCTGACCGAGGCCGAGCGCCGCATGGCGGAGTATCAGGCCCTGCTGACGGCTGCGCGCATCCGCGTGCGCGAAGCCCATGCCGCACGTGAAGCCGCGCCCTGGTACCGCGCGTGGAGCGCGGCGAAGGCCGTGCGCGACGCGGAGCAGGAGCTCGCCGACCTCGAGGACTCTCCTCCCCCGCCGCCCGATCCGAGCACGCCGCTCGCCCAGCGTCTGCTCTCCGAACTGCACCGACCGGGACGGGATGTCGGCAGCGCTCGTTAGGCTTGTGACCATGCCTCATCTGCGTATCGCCACGGTCAATGTCAACGGAATCCGAGCGGCGGCTCGCAACGGGATGAGCTCCTGGCTCGACGACGCCGGAGTCGACATCCTCACGCTGCAAGAGGTGCGCGGGCAGGACGAGCATCTCGAGGCCGCGCTCCCCGGCTGGTCGCTCGTCCACGACGAGGCCACCGCGAAGGGACGTGCCGGCGTCGCCATCGCCAGCCGCACGCCTGCGCTGGCCTCGCGCACGGCCTTCGGACCCGACGACTTCGACTCCAAGGGGCGATGGATCGAGGCCGACTACCTGATCGGCGACCGTCCGCTGACCGTGGTGAGCGCCTACGTGCACTCCGGCGAGGCCGACACCCCGAAGCAGGATGAGAAGTGGAAGTTCCTCGACGCGTTCGGCACGCGGCTCGCTGAACTCGGCGCCGACGGCGCCCTCGCCCTCGTGACCGGCGACCTGAACGTCGGACACCGCGAGCTCGACATCAAGAACTGGCGAGGAAACCGCAAGAAGGCCGGTTTCCTTCCCCGCGAGCGCGCGTACTTCGATCGGTTCCTCGGCGAGGCCGGCGCGGAGGTCTCCGGTGTCGACGGCACCGTGGGCACCGGCCTCGGCTGGATCGACGTGGGGCGGAAGTTCCACGGCGAGGTCGACGGACCGTACACCTGGTGGTCGATGCGCGGGCAGGCGTTCGACAACGACTCCGGGTGGCGCATCGACTACCACCTGGCGACGCCTGCACTCGCCGAGCGTGTGGAGACCTACCACGTCGCGCGCGCTGCGGCCTATGACCAGCGCTGGAGCGACCACGCGCCCGTCGTCGTCGACTACCGCTATTGAGCGGCGCCGGGGGTGGCATCCGCGTAGCGGTACCATCCCCGGTACTCCAGGACGGTCCCGAGCACGGGACTCGTCGCGCGCATCTCGATGGTGCGTCGGTCGTGAGTGTCGTCCCAGCCGTCCACGAGATCGACGTCGATGCGGAGAATCCCGCGTAGCGCGATCCTGCATCGCCCAAGACGCAGCGCGACGGCCCGAGTGCGCATGCGCAGCGCACCGTCGTCGGTCACCGAGCACTTCTCGAGCATCTCGACCCGACCCCTCGACCCCAGCGCATTCTGGACGAGGCCGGGATGTCCCGTCGCGAAGAGCCGGTCGACGACGTGCTGTGTCGTGTCGGCGAAACGGAACTCCCGGACCGTGTCGAGCGTCGGCCGCCCCGAGGGCGATCGACCGGACACGGTATCGATCCGGAAGGGCACGTCGCGGCCGAACCGCGTGACGAGCAGCCGCGGCCCGACGAGGGGCGACGCGAGGGCGGCGAGGCGCCCGAACCGGCTGCCGGCGACCGCGAAGACCCCCTCGGCTCCGTCGTTCCTCGCCTCGACGCGCATCTGCGCCAGGATCTCGGGATGAAGCCTCTCCGCCTCCTCCCCCAGCGCTTCGAGAAAGGCGGCTCCGCGCGCGGTCACTCGCGGCTCTCCTCGCGGTACGGCTTGACGGTCTCCGGAGCCGGTCCGCCGACGAACTCGCAGGTGAAGGCACCGCGGTAGCCGAACAGGAACCCGAAGACATCGTTGTGGATCTCGAGGTCGATCAGATACCGCTCCTGCTCGTCGTCGTAGCGCTCGATGAGCCGAGCGCGCCCGCTGAAGAGCATCGGGAAGCGGAAGGCGATGGGCCCCTCGTAGAAGCGCTGTGCGCCCGAGGTGAGCAGGAGCCCGCCGTCGTCGGTGACGGCCAGATCGAGGTCGACGGCCAGGTGCTGGTGCGTACCCAGATAGTCGACCACCCGTCGACGTGCGTCGCTGTAGATCATGGTCGCGTCGAATCGGCGGCGGCGGCCGGGGCGCACGTCCATCGTCCGCACGAAGGTCACGGTCTCGCGACCGAAGTCGTCGACGTAGGCCAGGTTGTCGATCCGGAACGGCACATCCCGCCCCCGCTCGGGGAACAGGATGTTGCGGAACGTGCCGATGAGCAGGAAAGGCAGGGTCCACCACGGGCCTCGCCGGACCTCGGACATCACCCCGCGTCCGATGCAGCCGTATCCGGCGTCCACGCCGACCCCGAAGCGGCGCTGCAGCTGCGGATGGAGGCGCGCGAAGTCGGCTCCCAGTGCGCGCTCGAAGATCCCGGTCCCGGTCGTCATGCGATCTCCTCGAGGGATACCGGTGCGTCCTCCATGATGGTCCGCCCGGTGCGCCGGGGGCGCGAGAGGCAGTTGCGTGCGCGTGGTCGGTACCCGCGCCGGAGCGACCGCCAGCCGCTGGTCTCCTCCGGAGGTATGCCCAGCTCGGCCCACAACCGGAGACGATCGAAGCTGCGGGCGGTGAGCCACCAGACGAACCGTCGGGTCACCAGCGGATCGAGAACGCGTCCCAGCCATCCCCATCCCGGTGCGTAGTCGTAGCCGGTGAGGAATCGCACGCCCTTCTCCGTCGGCACGTAGCGCCAGTAGCCGCGCCCGGTTCCGAGCGGCGAGAGCGCATCGTCGGTGTCGAAGAGCAGCGCGGAGGTGCGCTCTCCCGAGGGGCTCTCCTTCGTGGCGTGCGATACGCCGGTCCCGCGGATCGTGTGCACCACGAGATCGAGCTCGTAGCGGAAGTCCTGCGCACCGTCTGCTCGGGTGCGCTGCGGCACGATGTCGCTGAAACGCGCATCCCCGCGCACGTGCGAGGCCGGATCCTGCTTCAGCCGCCACACCTCGTCCAGGGGCGCGACGATGAGGATCTCGACATAGAGGGCCCGATCCCCTCGCGACCGTGAGCGCGGGGATACGGAGGCCATGCGCCCATCGTAGGGGCACGGCACGCACCCCATAGGATTGACTCCGTGACGAAACCTCGCCTTTACTCCGGAATGCAGCCCTCCGCCGACTCCCTCCAGATCGGCAACTACATCGGCGCGCTGCTCCAGTGGCGGGACCTGCAGAGCTCCTACGACGCGTTCTTCTCCGTCGTCGACCTGCACGCGATCACGGTCGCCCAGGATCCGGCCGAGCTCCGCGAGAAGACGCGTCGCACGGCCGCCCAGTACATCGCGGCCGGCATCGAGCCGTCGCTGTCGACGCTGTACGTGCAGTCGCACGTGCGAGCACACGCTGAGCTCGCGTGGATCCTCAGCACGATCACGGGCTTCGGCGAGGCCGGCCGGATGACCCAGTTCAAGGACAAGTCCTCGCGGTACGGCGCGGACTCCACCAGCGTCGGACTGTTCACGTACCCGGTGCTGATGGCCGCCGACATCCTGCTGTACCAGACCGACGTGGTGCCGGTGGGTGACGACCAGAAGCAGCACGTCGAGCTCACGCGCGACCTCGCCGAGCGCTTCAACTCGCGCTTCGGCGAGACCTTCACCGTGCCGATGCCGGTCATCCAGAAGGAGACCGCGCGCATCTACGACCTGCAGAACCCGACGTCGAAGATGTCGAAGTCGGCCGAAAGCGATGCCGGCGTGCTGTGGATGCTCGACGACCCGGCGAAGTCGGCGAAGAAGATCATGCGTGCGGTGACCGACAACGAGGGATCGGTGCGGTTCGACCGCGAGAACAAGCCCGGCGTCTCGAACCTGCTCACGATCTACGCGGCCCTCACCGGGCGCCAGGTCGCCGCGATCGAGGACGAATACGCGGGTCGCGGTTACGGCGACTTCAAGAAGGGTCTTGCCGAGGTCGTCGTGAACGAGTTCGAGCCGGTGCGTGCCAGGGCCCTCGAGCTGCTCGACGATCCTGCCGAGCTCGATCGCATCCTGGCGGAGAACGCCGCGCGCGCTGACGCCGTCGCCGACGCGACCCTCTCCGACGTGTACGACCGGGTGGGTCTGCTCCGGCGCGTCTGAGCCTCGCCTTAGGATGGGGGCGTGACTGATCCGCAGCTGCCTCCCCCGCCCGGTGCCGTGCCCTCCGACCCGTCTGCGTCGCCCGCGACCGGCGCGTTCCCGCCGCCGACCGCCCCCGGGTACCCTCCGGCAGCTCCCGCGTATCCCCCTGCAGCTCCCGCGTATCCCCCGGCGGGTGCGCCGTATCCTCCGGCAACGCCCTCCGGCTACCCGGCAGCGCCCGCGCCCGGGTATCCGGCAGCCCCTCCCGGGGCCTACCAGGTGCCTGTCGGCGGCTACGCGACCCCGGCCGGCGCCTATCAGGTGCCCGACGCCGCGACACCGTCCACCTCCGGACTCTTCGGAACACTTGCGCTGGTTCTCGCGCTCGTCGCGGCGGTGGTGCCGGCGATCGTCGTGAGCATCAGCGCGTTCGAGATCGGTCGGTTCCTCCCGAACGGCGCATCGGTCACCGCCGACGACCTCCGCGTGCTCACCCCGGTACGGGACCAGGTGCTCTGGGCGGAGCTCTCCTTCTGGCTCGGGACCCTCGTCGGCATCGCAGCGATCGTGCTCGGTATCGTCGCGATCGCCAAGAAGCGTGGCCGCGGCGCAGGAATCGCCGCTCTCGTGGTCGCGGTCCTGGCGTCGGTGATCTTCTTCATCGCCCTGGTCGTCGCGCTGACCGCGGGCGCTGCGACGGGCGTGTCGACCTATACGGCCTGACCGGGCCACGACCCCGCAGCGGCCGTCTCAGCGGGGCGCGTGGTGCTTCTGCTGTGCCGCGAGAAGGCCTTCGTCGACCAGCAGCTCGACCGCGTCGGCGGCGTCCGCGATGAGGATCGGCAGGTTCGGCCGCTCTTCCTTGCCGAACGGGGCGAGCACCCAGTCCGCGGGATCCTGACGCCCGACCGGACGGCCGATGCCCACCCGCACACGCGGAAAGTCGGCAGTGCTCAGCGCCCGTGCGACATCACGGACACCGTTGTGTCCGCCGTGTCCTCCCCCGGTCTTGAGCTTGACCGTGTCGAACGGGATGTCGAGTTCATCGTGTACCACGATCACCTGCTCTGGCCGCACCGAGTAGAACCGGGCCAGCGCCGCCACCGGGGTCCCGGAGACGTTCATGAAGGTGTTCGGCTTGGCCAGCACGAGCTTGTCCGCGCCGGGGCGCACCCACGTCTCGACGACGCGGGCTCCGCCCTTGTGCTCACGGAAGGCTTCGCCGCGCCGCGATGCCAGCTCATCGACCACCATCTGCCCGATGTTGTGTCGCGTGGCCTCGTATCGCGGGCCGGGGTTGCCGAGCCCCACCACGAGCCAGGTCGATGCCATGTCGTCGTCCTCTCCCCGCCGGGTGCGCAGCCCCGGTCAGGATACGACAGAGGGGACGCGATCGGATCGCGTCCCCTCTGTGATGAATCAGTCGGAGGTCACTCCGCGGCGGCCTCTTCGGCAGCCTCGGTGGCCTCGCCGGCCTCGGCGGCCTCTTCGTCATCCTCGGTGGGTGCAGCCGGGACCGAGATCGCCACGACGAGGACCTCGGGGTCGGAGAGCAGCGTGGAGCCCTTGGGGAGCTTCACGTCGGCGCCGGTGATGTGCGCGCCCTCTTCCAGTCCCTCGACGGAGACCTCGATGTTCTGCGGGATGTGCGTGGCCTCGGCCTCGATCGACAGCGTGGTCGCGTCGAGGTTGACGATGGTGCCGGCAGCGGACTCGCCCGTGACGACGATCGGGACGTCGATGGCGACCTTCTCGCCCTTCTTCACGACGAGCAGGTCGATGTGCTCGATGATCTGGTGCACCGGGTCGCGCTGGACGTCCTTGACGAGGGCGAGCTGGCCCTTGCCCTCGATGTCGAGCTCGAGAAGCGCGTTGGCGCGACGGATGATGAGCGAGACCTGGTGGCCCGGCAGCGCGACGTGCACCGGCTCGGTGCCGTGGCCGTAGATGACGGCGGGGATCTTGCCGGCGGCGCGGAGGCGGCGGGCGAAGCCCTTGCCGAAGCTCTCGCGGAGCTCGGCCTGGACCTTGGTGTCTTCAGACATGGGTTCTCCTTCGGGACACGCAGCGAAGGCGCCGCGCGGTGGTCTTGGAATTTTCGAACTCGCTGACGCAGGAGGAAAGCCACCGGGCTTGCTTCGCCGCGTCGATAACGGATGTTCGCGCACGCGCAGAAGCATCCCTCGCCGAGGTACAGCCTCAATGGTACCGGATGACCCGATAGGCTGAGGACACCGGTCCTTTTTCTGCAGAACACGGAGAACCCCCATGCTCGACGGCGCCTTCCTCTCGCACGCACTCCTCTGGCTGATCGGCGCCATGACCGTGTGCGCAGCCGTCACCTCATTCATCGCGCTGTTCGCGATGGGACGCTCGGGATACCGCAAGGACTGACCGCCGGTCGCAGAGCCGTCTCCGCACGCTCTGGTTTGAACTCTCAGCGCCGCTGTGCCGCTTCGGCGATGACGGCAGCCGCGGTCCGGACGTCCGCCGACTCGTCCACCCGGATTCCGGCCTCATCGGCCTCGAGCGATTCGAGCGTCTGAAGCTGCGAGTCCAGGAGCGCCGCCGGCATGAAGTGATCGGCCCGCAGCCGCACCCGCTCCTCGAGCACCGCGCGACCGATCGCGAGTTCGGCGAAGAACGTCTCGGGCGCTCCGGTCCGGATGACGTCGCGATAGACGCGCTTGAGCGCCGAGCACGCCACGACGACGCGGTCCTCACTCTGCAGCGTCTCGCCGACCAGACGGAGCCAGGGCAGCCGATCCGTGTCATCCAGAGGCACCCCGGCCGCCATCTTGCGGACGTTCGCGGCCGGATGCAGATCATCGCCGTCGATGAAGCGCGCACCGAGACTCTCGGCGAGGAACGCACCCACGGTCGACTTGCCCGAACCGCTCGGGCCCATCACGACGACGCGCACGCTCATGCCTCCCGGCCGAAGTCGACGAGCACCTTGCAGGAACTCGCGGGGTCGGCGGCCAGTGCGAACGCGTCGAGCGCGTCGTCCACTGGCACCACCTGGCTGATGATACCGCGCACGTCGAGGCTGCCATCGGCGAGGGCGGCGATGACCTCGCCGAACTCCGCGCCGAAGCGGAAGGACCCCCGCAGCGTGAGCTCGCGAGCGATCGCCGTGGCCATCGGCGCGGGAACCGCTCCCCCGCGCTGGAGTCCCAACATCACCACCGTGCCCCCGCGGAAAGCAGCGGAGACGGCGGCGTCGAGCCCTGGAACCGTTCCGCTCGACTCGATCACGACATCGGCATACAGCTCGGAGATCTCGGTCTCAGCCCGCGCATCGATCGCTCGGATCCCGCGCGCCTCGGCGATCTCCCTCGGCCGCTGCTGCAGGTCGGTGACGGTCACGGAGGACGCGCCGGCACGCTGGGCGACGGCGGCGACGAGCTGACCGATGGGTCCGGCGCCGATCACGACCACTCGCCGGTCCCGCACACCCCCCGCCCTCTGCACCCCGTGCCAGGCGACGGCCGCGGGCTCTGCCAGCGCCGCCGTCTGCAGGTCGAGGCCGGAAGGAAGCGGATACAGCATGCGCGCAGGGAGCGCCACGCGCCGCGCGAAGGCTCCCTGCGTGTGCGGCAGGTGCATCGCCGACCCGAGATACGTCGAGGCCGGTGCGAGATTCGGATGCTCGGGGGGCCAGGGCGTGCGACCGTCGCCGTGCGCGGTGAGCGGATGGACGGCCACGGGGGTGCCGACAGCCGGTCCCGTGCCGTCGGCCGCAGCGACGGCCACGACCCCGGACACCTCGTGCCCGAGGATCATCGGCTCGCGCAGCACCGATGCACCGGCCGCGCCGTGCTGCCAGTAGTGGAGGTCGGATCCGCAGATGCCGCCGTAGGCGATGCCCACGACGGCCTCGTCCGATCGGGGCGCCGGGGCTCCGATGTCTTCGATCCGCAGGTCTTCGGCGGCGTGCGCCACCACGGCGAGGTTGTTCACCGCGCTCCTTCCTCGGTCACACGAAAGCCGTGACCAACTCGATCCCCGCCACTCTGACGGTCACGATCTGCCCCGGCCCCACGGGCGCCTGCGAGTGCGGAGCACCCGTCATGACGACATCGCCCGGGCCGAGCGGCGACCACGCAGCCACGTAGGCGAGGCAGTCGCGGATCGACATCGGCAACTCCCGGCTTCCGGTCTCGGCGACCGGGCGTCCGTCGACCTCCACCTGGAGGCGCACATCGTCGATCCCGGCTGCGGTGTCGATCCAGGGGCCGAGCGGCGTGTACCCCTCCCCCGACTTCGATTCGAAATTTCGCGGATCGAACGCCGCGCGCTCCGGACTCGAGAGGTCGTTCACCGCGGTGACCCCGAGCACGTACTCGTGCGCGGTCTGCGCGGTCAGCCCCCGGGTCGGGCGGCCGATCACGACCGCGATCTCCCCCTCGGCGACCTGGCCGCCCGCATCGCGGCGCAGGACGACGTCGACGCCGCCGGCGGTCACCGTCCGCGGGCTCTTGAGCCACGCCTGCACGGGAGAGACGTGGGCGGGTCCGTTCTGGGCTATGCCGACGATCACCAGCGGATCCACCGGCGCGATGACCGTGCCTTCGATGCGCGGCCCGGCATCCTCCGGCTCCTGCCCCTCGGCGAAGGCGACGAACGGATCCGTCACCGGGATCAAGCCGTCGGCCGCCTGCCGTACCCACCGGGGGCCTCCGGTGGTGGCGACTCGTCCGAGACGCATCAGACGACCGCCGTCATGCCGCCGTCGACGAACAGCGTCTGTCCATTGACGAAGTCGCTCGCGCCGCTCGCGAGGAACAGCAGGGCCCCGACGAGGTCCGCGGTGTCACCCCAGCGCCCGGCCGGTGTGCGCCCGCGGACCCACTCCGAGAACTGCTCGTCGGCGACGAGAGCCTTCGTGAGCTCGGTGGCGAAGTATCCGGGCGCGATCGCATTGGCCTGGATACCGTGCGGGGCGAGATCGGCGCACAGCCCCTTCGTGAACATCACGATCGCGCCCTTGGTCGCCGCATACGCCGCGATCGAGGGACGGGCGAGCTGCGACTGCACGCTGCCGATCTGGATGATCTTGCCCGAGCCGCGCGCGATCATCCCCGCGGAGACCCGTCGCGACAGGTGGAAGACGCTGGAGAGGTTGGTCTGCACGAGGGCGTCCCAATCCTCGTCGGCGAACTCGGCGATCGGCGCACGGCGCTGGACACCGGCGTTGTTCACGAGGATGTCGGGAGTACCGACCAGATGCTCCACCTCGCCCATGCCGGCATCCACCGCCGCCGCCTCGGTCACGTCGAAGACGACGCTGTGCACGACGGCTCCCGTGCCCTGTGCGATCACGCCCGCCGCCGCCTGCGCCTTCGCGGCATCGCGCCCGTGCACGACGACGGTCGCTCCTGCACCGGCGAGGCCCTCGGCGAGGGTCCTGCCGATGCCCTGACTCGATCCGGTGACGAGCGCCGTGCGCCCGGTCAGATCGAAAGCAGCGAGTCCCGCCGGCAGCGCCGTCATCGTCCGACGGCCTTGATCGACACCGTGGTGGCGAACACGTCGTCGCCGCCCTCCCCGCGCGAGACCTTGATCGCGTCGTCGACACGGGTGAGGTCACGGCGGAGGGTCTCGGGAGCGAGGAATGTCGACGCGGTGGTGATGAGGGCCAGCACAGCCATGTAGATGGCCAGGAGCACCCAGTTGCCGTCGCTCACCGCGATCAGGTAGGCACCGAGGACACCGGCGAGGCCACCGGCGAGCACGGCCGAGATCTCGCGGGCCATCGCCACGCCCAGGTAGCGGTGACGGTTTCCGAAGAGCTCGGGAAGCATGGCGCACTGCGGTCCGAGCATGCTGTTCACGGCGACGCCGATGCCGATCGCGATCACACCGATGGCCACGGCGTAGTTCCCGAGCGACAGCAGCCACCACGCGGGGAACGTGTAGACCAGCATGAAGACCGCTCCGAAGCGGTAGACGGTACGGCGCCCGAAGCGGTCGGAGAGGTGGCCGGTGAACGGCACGGAGAAGACGCCGATCAGCGAGCCGAGGGTGACGCCCCAGGTGAGCAGACTCTTGTCGGCGTTGTCGCCGACGACCGTGACGAAGAAGGCGAGACCGAGCGTCTGGAACATGTACGAGCCGCCGTTCTCGGCCATCCGCAGCCCCACGCCGACGATCACGCCGGGCAGGCCGTGGGTGAAGATCTCCTTGATGGGGCGGTCGGCGATCTGCTCGTGCTTCTCGAGCTCGATGAACGTCGGCGTCTCGCGCAGCCGCATCCGGATGAACAGCGCGAGCAGGATCAGCGCGAAGGAGGCGAGGAAGGGCACGCGCCATCCCCAGCTCAGCAGCTGGTCCTCGGGGAGCAGCGTGATCAGGCCGAAGACCACCGCGGCGAGCAGTGTGCCCGCCTGGATGCCGACGAACGGGAGTGCCGAGAAGAAGCCCCGGCGCTTCACCGGCGCGTACTCGGCCATCAGCACCGTCGCCCCCGCCTGCTCGGCACCCGCTCCGAAACCCTGCAGCAACCGCATCAGCACCAGCAGGATCGGTGCCCACACGCCGATCGCCGCGTAGGTGGGCAGCAGTCCGATCGCGGTGGAGGCGCCGCCCATCAGCACGATGGTCGCGACCAGGACCCACTTGCGCCCGAGCTTGTCACCCAGGACGCCGAAGAACAGGCCGCCGAACGGACGCGCGAGGAATCCGACGCCGAAGGTCGCGAACGCGGCGACCGTCGCCATCGCCGGGTCATCCTGCGGGAAGAACAGCACATTGAAGATCAGCGCCGTGGAGAGGCCGTAGAGCGCGAAATCGAAGTACTCCAGCGCGCTGCCGATGCTCGACGCGAGGGTCGCGCGGCGCAGGTTCGCCGCGTATTCCGGGTCATCGGACGCTGCTCGGGGTGAGGTGCGGGGGTCTGTCACGGCCATCTCCTTCGATCGGCTTCGCCTGCGGCGTTCCCCGACTGTACCAGCCCGTTGGATTGTGTTCAACCCTTTGGACCGACTTCGCGTCCCGCTGCAGGCACGCAAAAGGACCACCGCGCCCTGCGGGCGCGATGGGGCGCAGGAGGGCGTCAGTGCCGAACGGCTGAGCTGAAGGGGTTCGTCAGCGCGGCGGCGGCGTCCCGCAGCGCCTCACCCACCCGCTCGATGCGCTCGTAGTCGGCCTCGGCGGCACGGATCGCAACACCGAGCGCGAGCGGCGGGTCCGTCGGCGCCCAGCCTTCCAGGGGCACCGCGACGCCGACGATGCCGCGGAAGGACTCCTCGGCATCGAGCGCCCAGCCCCGTCGACGGGCGGTCGCCAGCACCTCCAGCAGCCCCGGCATGGTCGTCGCGCTCCGCTCGGTGAGCTGCGGGAAGACGGCATCCTCACCGAGGAGCTCGACCACTTCAGCGTCACTCATCGCCGCCAGGAGCGCGCGCCCCGTGGCCGACAGCGGCGCCGGAAGCCGCGAGCCGAGCGGGGTGCCCAGCCGGAGCAAGCGCGACCCCTCATGTCGCGCGAGATACAGCGCATCGGTGCCATCGAGCATCGCGACCTGGACCAGCTCGGAGGCGAGCTGCGGCGAGGCCTCGCACACGCTGTAGAACTCCCGCACCTGGTTGAACTGGGCAGCGAACGCACCTCCGAGCTCGGCCGTGCGCACCCCGAGACGATAGCCCTGCGGGGTGCGATCGATCATGCCCCCGGCCTCGAGCGCCAGGCAGAGGTTCGCCGTCGACGACTTCGCCAGCCCGAGTTCCCCCGCGAGCTCGGTGAGCGTTCGTGGACCCCCGGACTCGGCGAGGATGCCGAGCAGGCGGATACTGCGGGTCACGGCGGGTGCGGGGTCGCGCCCTTCGCGGGTGTCATCATCCATGGCCGCGCCTTCCGACAGCAGGGAGCCACAGGTGCTCGATCACCTGTGGGCCGATCAGTAGAACTCGACCGTATCGACCACGGCGGTCAGCGGCTCGCCATCGAGCAGGCGCGCCGCGTTCTCCGCGAAGCGACGGGCGATCCGCTCCTCCTCCTTGGAACTGAGGGCGGCGGTGTGCGGGCTCACGAGCACGTTCGGATGCGACCACAGCGGCGACGCACCGTCGAGGGGCTCCTGCTCGAAGACGTCGAGCGCGGCGAAGGCCACGCGACCGTCGTCGAGCGCACCGAGCAGAGCGCTCTCGTCGATCACGGTGCCGCGGCCGACGTTGGTGATGATCGCACCGGGTTTGACCGCATCGAACACGTCGGCGCCGATCAGATGGTGCGTCTGCGCCGTGCCCGGAAGGGTGACGACGATCGCGTCGACGTGGGCCACCGCGTCGGTCAGCTCGTCCAGCGGCACCAGGCGATCCACTCCCGCCACCGGCTGCCCGGAGCGCGTCGTCCCCCACACCCGTGCGCCGAGCGCATGGAAGCGTCGCGCGCACTCCGTGCCGATGCCGCCCAGACCGACGACCAGCACCGTCATCTCGTCGAGCTGGCGCATCTCCCAGCGGTCCGGCCAGGTACGCGTCCCCTGATCGGCGAGGAGGCGCGGGAGGTTCTTCGCGCCCGCCATCACACCGAACACCGCGAACTCCGCGAGCGGGCCCCCGTGCACGCCGGCACTGGTGGTGAACACGACGCGGTCGAGCTGCGCCCGTTCGAGACCCGCGGCTTTGACCGAGGCACCGCCACCGGCGGCAGTCGTCATGACCCAGCGCAGACGCGGGTTCGCGGTCACGGTGCGGGCCAGCGCCGCCGCGTCCACGTCGGGGATCCCGAACAGCACGTCGGCGGAGTCGACCATTTCATCGAACGCCTGCTGCGCGCTCGGCGTGCGTACGTACTCCGGGTCGCCGGACCAGTCGGCCGGTCCGCGCATCGGCGGCAGGAGTGCGTGATCGCGGACCACCTCGAGGCGAGGCTCGAGCTCCTCGATCAATCGACACAGGCGTTCCGGCAGCGGCACCGCCACGACGGCGCGCAGTTTCTTCTCGGTCCCCGTCATGCTGGTCCCCTCCCTCGGGAAGTCTGGATCCCTCACCTTAGCCCACTTCCATCCTGTTGGACACTGTTCTATCTGTTGGATTGTTGCTACCGTGTGCGCATGAGCATCTCATCCGTCACCGTCGGCGTCGTGGGCCTCGGCGCCATGGGCCGCCCCATGGCCGACCGCCTGCTCGCCGCCCGCGGGGGGCTCGTCATCCATGCGCGCCGCCCGCAGCCGGAACTGCTGGCCGCCGGCGCCTCGTGGGCGCCGACACCACGCGAGCTCGCCTCCAGAGTAGACGTCCTGCTCATGGTGCTGCCCGACCTCCCCCCGTTCGAAGCCATGCTCGACGGACCCGACGGGCTGCTCGCCGACGCCGGAGACCTGCTCATCCTCATCGGGTCCACCTCGTCTGCTCCCGCCGTCCGTGCGCTCGCGGACCGCGTCGGAGCGCAGACGGGCGGCAGGGTCAGGATCGTGGACTGCCCGGTCTCCGGTGGGGAAGACGGAGCGGTCGCCGGGACCCTCTCGATCATGCTCGGCGGCGACCCGGACGATGCTGCCGTCGCCGCCGAGGTGCTCGCGCCCTGCGGAACCCCTGTGCTGCTCGGACCACTCGGGGCCGGCGAGGTCGCCAAGGCCTGCAACCAGCTCGTGGTGTCGGCGACGATCATGGCGCTCGGCGAGGCCACCGTGCTCGCCGAGCGCTCCGGACTCGACCTCGATGCGCTCTGGTCGCTGCTCTCGGGCGGCTACGCCGGCTCGCGCCTGCTCGACAGTCGTCGCGAGAAGCTCGTCACCGGCGACGACTCCCCCAGCGGCATCGCGCAGTACATGGTGAAGGACCTCGGCTTCGCGGCCGACATCGCCGAAGCCACCGGCACCTCGCCCGTCCTGCTGCCCACCCTGCGTGCGGCCTTCGACGAACTGGTCGCCGCCGGGCTCGGAGACCGCGACATCGCGGTGTCACGACGCTTCATCGCCTCTCGTGACACAGGTGGCCACTGACCTCCCGTACAGCGATACGCTGAAACCACCCCTTCTTCACGATCGAGGAGCCTTCTGTGCCCGAAGCATCAGCGAACATCGGAGTCGTCGGACTCGCCGTCATGGGATCGAACCTCGCCCGCAACCTCGCCAGCCGCGAGGGAAACACGGTGGCGATCTTCAACCGCAGCTACGAGAAGACCCAGACGCTCCTCGACGAGCACCCCGAGGCCGGATTCGTCCCGGCCCACACCTACCAGGAGTTCGCCGACTCGCTCCAGAAGCCGCGCACCGCGATCATCATGGTCAAGGCCGGCGGCCCCACCGATGCGGTGATCGACGCGCTGGTCGAGGTGTTCGAGCCGGGCGACATCATCGTCGACGGCGGCAACGCGTACTTCCCCGACACCATCCGTCGCGAGAAGGCGGTCCGCGAGACCGGCATCAACTTCGTCGGCGCCGGCATCTCCGGCGGCGAGGAGGGTGCCCTCACCGGCCCCTCCATCATGCCCGGCGGCTCTGACGAGTCGTGGGTCACGCTCGGACCGATCCTGAAGTCGATCGCCGCGATCGCCGAGGGCGAGCCGTGCGTCACGCACGTCGGCCACGACGGCGCCGGGCACTTCGTCAAGATGGTGCACAACGGCATCGAGTACGCCGACATGCAGCTCATCGCCGAGGCCTACGACCTCATCCGCCGTGGCACGGGCAAGTCGCCGGCCGAGATCGCCGAGATCTTCGCCGAGTGGAACAAGGGCGAGCTCGAGTCGTACCTGATCGAGATCACCGCAGAGGTGCTCCGCCAGATCGACGCCGAGACCGGCAAGCCGCTCGTCGACGTGATCCTCGACCAGGCCGGCGCCAAGGGCACCGGAGCCTGGACCGTGCAGACCGCGCTCTCGCTCGGCGTCCCCGTCTCCGGCATCGCCGAGGCGACCTTCGCCCGCTCGCTCTCGTCGCACCCCGAGCAGCGCGCCGTCGCCGGCGGCCTCCCCGGCCCCGACGAGGAGTTCACGGTCTCGACCGAGGACACCGAGCAGTTCATCGAGGATGTGCGCCTGGCGCTCTACGCCTCCAAGATCGTGGCCTACTCGCAGGGCTTCGACGAGATCCGGGCGGGGGCGGCCGAGTACGGCTGGAACATCGACCTCGGCGCGATCTCGAAGATCTGGCGCGGCGGCTGCATCATCCGCGCCCAGTTCCTCAACCGGATCGCCGACGCCTACGCGGCGACCCCCGACCTGCCCGTGCTGATGACCGCACCGTACTTCGCTGAGGCGCTCACGCGTGGCCAGGCATCGTGGCGTCGCGTCGTCGTGACCGCGGCCCAGGCGGGCATCCCGGCTCCGGCGTTCTCGTCGTCGCTGTCTTACTACGACGGCATCCGCGCCGACCGCCTCCCCGCCGCGCTCGTGCAGGGACAGCGCGACTTCTTCGGTGCGCACACGTACAAGCGCATCGACAAGCCGGGCACGTTCCACACGCTGTGGTCGGGCGACCGCACCGAGATCGAGGCGGAAGACACGCACTGACGTCCCGTCGTCTGACGTCCCGTCGTCGAAGGGCCGGATACCGCGAGGTACCCGGCCCTTCGTGCACCATGGTGGTGCCATCCCACCGCCTACCTCGTGATGTCCTGGACGACACCCTTCGTGAGGCGCAGACGCCGTGTCGCGCGTCGCGCCACCGCCGAGTCGTGCGTCACCACGATGATCGTGATGCCCTCGGCGCACAGCGATTCGAGAAGCGTCAGGATCTCGTCGCGCATGCTCTCATCGAGGTTGCCCGTCGGCTCGTCGGCCAGGAGCACCCGCGGCCTCTTGACGAGGGCGCGCGCGATCGCGACGCGTTGCTGCTGACCCCCGGAGAGCTCTGAGGGCCGATGGTCGCCTCTGTCGTCGAGACCGACGTGGGCGAGAGCCTCAGCGACCCTCATGCGCCGCTCTCCCTTGTCGAGATCGAGGGGCTCGAGCGCCATGTCGACGTTCTCCGTGGCCGTGAGCGTGGGGATCAGGTTGAACCCCTGGAACACGAATCCGAGCTCCTCCGCCCTGAGGCGTCCGAGTTCCTTCGCCGAGGCCGACGCGAGTTCGCGGCCGTCGAACAGGAGGGAACCCGTCGTCGGCGTGTCGAGCGCACCGAGCAGTTGCAGGAGCGTGGACTTGCCGCCGCCGGTGGGGCCCTGGATCGTGACGAACTCGCCGGGCATGATGTCGAGGTCCACACCGGTCAGCGCTTTCACGATGCGCCCCTTCTGCGTGTACGTCCGGGTCACGCCCGTGACGCGGTAGATCGGCTGCGCGTGCCCGCCTCGGGGCGCCGTCTGCTCGAGGTCTGCGATGGTCATGTGCGTCTCCTGCTCGTGGGTCGTCGGCTTCCGGGTTGTTCGGATCGGGGGTGGCGGGTCGTGCCGGACGTCGCCCGCACGTGCGGTGATCATCCGACCGACCGCAGGGCTTCCGCCGGGCTGAGACGCGCGGCGCGCCAGCCGCCGAACGCTCCGGCGACGAGTCCGCCGAGCACCGCGAGACCGACGGCGGCGACCAGCACCCCGGGGGTGAACGGCGCCTGGAGCACGACATCCGCCGCGGCGGTCTGGAGCATCCCTCCACCTCCGGTCGGTCCCCCGCCCATGCCCCCGCCGATGGCACCGGGACCCGCGCCACCGCTCGCACCGCTCGCAGCGACCGTGGGCCTCAGGACGTTGATCAGCACGATGCCGGCGACACCCAGGACGAGGCCGACCGCTCCCCCGATCAGCCCCTGCACCATGGACTCTCCGGCGACCTGACGGACGACCCTGCCGTTCGACCAGCCGATCGCCTTGAGCGTTCCGAACTCCCTGGTGCGACGCCCGACGCCCGACAGGGTGAGCAGCACCGAGAGCAGCACGGCGACGGCGAGCACGATGATCGAGAGCCAGGTGCCGAGGTTCGTGATCAGTGTGGTCGCGCTGGAGAGCGAACCGGAGACGGTCGCGGCGAGCTCGGACTGCGAGGTGACGGTCGCATCGGGGAGCGCACCCGCCAACGCGGACTGCACGGCCTCGATCGAATCGGCCGAATCCGCCTGCACGTAGACGGTGGAGATGACGTCGTCGACTCCGGCGAGCCTCTGCGCGGTGCGCAGCGGCAGATAGACGTTCGCGGCCGTATCCGCGCTGTCCGAGGTCGAACCGAGGATGCCGACGACCTCCACATCGGAGCCGGCGACATCGATGGTGTCTCCCACCGCGATCTCATTGGTACCCGCGTAGGTGCTGTCGACGAGGGCGACGAGCGCCTCGGCATCATCGGCGTCGAACCCGCGTCCGTCCGTCACCTCGGCCGACGCGAGCGGACCGACCGAGGTCGCTGCGGGGTCGATGCCGAGCACGGAGAAGGAGTCGACTCCGAAGGATCCTCCTCCGCCGCCCTGTCCGGCGTCCGGTGCGGTCTGCCCCTCCTCGGGCGCGGCCGGCTGCTCGCCGTCCTGCGGAGCGAATCCACCGCTGGGCACCTCACCGGAGAAGGTGGCGTTCGTGAGGCTGAGCGCCCCGGATGCCGCGGCGACCCCGTCCGTGGCGGTGACGGTGTCGAGCACCGATGAGTCGAGCGTGCCGCGCAGGAAATCGGTCCGCAGTGTGGACTGCGCGAGCGTGGTGGTCTCGCCGTCGCTCTGACCTGCATCCGCGTCGAAGTCGAAGCGCGGCCCTTCGCCTTGGCCGGGTTCGGCGGGCTCGCCCGTCACGGTGAGATCGGTGCCGACGCCGTAGACGGAGGCGAGGGCCTGCGCCTGCGCGTCCCGCACTCCCGCCGTGAGGGCGTTGACGACGATCACGAGGGCGATCGCGATCGCCAACCCGATCGCGACGATCATCGTCTGCTTCTTGCGGCCGGCGAGTTCGCGCCGCAGATACGTTCCGTACATCTCTCTCCTTCCGCCGCGGCCATCGCGGGGCGAGATCGACGTTAGGAATCGCGCATATGCGAGATCGAGGGGCCGATGATGAGGAACCTATGGAGTGCGCCGGTCACCCCGCGCGCACGGCCTGCATGAATGCCCCGGCGCGGACGGCGAGCGCGTCGAGATCGCCGCCGGGACTCGCCGCATCGCCGACGAGAGGCCCGCCCACCCCGATGCCGAACGCCCCGGCGGCGAGGTACTCGGCGACAGTGTCGACGCGCACCCCTCCCACGGGGATGATCCGCGCCTGCGGGAAAGGATCGCGGACGGCGCGGATGAAACCGGACCCGAGCGCCGATGCGGGGAACAGCTTCACCGCTGCGCTGCCGAGGTCGTGGCCACGCTGGATCTCGGTGGGCGTGTAGACGCCAGGGAGCACGCCGATGCCCAGGCTGACCGCATGGGCGACAGAAGCGCTGAGCGTGGGCGTCACCATGAACTGCGCGCCGGCGGCGAGGGCCCTCTCCACGTCGGCCTCGTCGAGGACGGTACCGGCGCCGATCAGAGCCTCGGCCGGGGCATCATGCACGACCTGGGCGATCGCCTCCTCCGCGTCCTGCAGGGTGAGCGCGATCTCGAGGGTGAGCACGCCCGCCGCGAGCAGCGTCCGCGCCGCGCCGACCGTGGCGTCGACATCCGCCCCCCGCAGGATCGCGACGAGTCGGGTGCGGCGCAGGCGTTCCTGCAGTTGCGCGTTGTCCACGGTGCTCACGATGCCCCCTCCTCGATCGAACCGGCCGCCGTCGTGGCCGGCACCGCGCCTCGCCAGGGGAACGCGGGTGCGCCTCCCACCTCCACCTCCACGCCGAGCAGTGCGCCGTCGGCGTCGGTGGGATCGGTCAGTCCGATGCTCGCGGTGGTGATCACCAGCAGCCGGTCGACCAGAGCCACGGCTGTCGGCCGCTTCGCCGGAAGGACGATCGTCTCCAGGAGCTCCCCGGCCGGCGAGTAGCGGCGCACCTCGGACGCATCCCAGACCGCGACCCAGAGCATGCCGTCGAGGTCGATCGTCATGCCGTCGGGGTTGCCTCCTTCGACCCGGCACACCGTGCGGCGGTTCGAGAGCTCTCCGTCCGGAGCCACATCGAACGCCTCGATGCGGCGATGCGGGAGCGTGTCGATGTAGTAGAGCGTGGCACCGGTGCGGTCGAAGGCGAGGCCGTTCGACACGGTGATGCCGCCGAGGCGCGCGACGGGCTCCCCGTCGGGACCGAGGCTCCACAGTGTGCAGTGCGGGTCGCGGGGCATGGCCTGGCTCCCCACCCAGAAGCGCCCGGACGGATCGCCCCCGCCATCGTTCATGTAGTCGCCGGGTCCCGCGATGTCGTCGGTGACCGGCGAGACGACGCCATCGTCGCTCACGTGGACGACGCGGCGGTCGACGCCGACCAGCCACCCCGTGCCCGGCTGCGCGAGCGGGATCGGGGCACCGATCTGCGCGCCGACGACGACCGCGGCCTCGGGAACGACCGTGATGCCCTCGATGCGTCCGCGGTGCAGCGAACCCGTCGCCATGTCGATCCAGAGGAGGCTGCCGTCACGGGCATCCCAGCGTGGAGATTCGGCCTGGACGTAGCGGGCGTCGGAGAGGATCTCGACGGTGCGGGCGGCCTGAGGGTGCGACATCCGGGTCATCCTTCTCTGGTAGGTCATAACCGTTATGTGGCAGACTATCTCACAATATGCATAACACTTGCGAGAAATGTGGATACACGATGATGAAGCGGGGAAACAGCTGATGGCTCCGACACTCCACGGCTTGATGCCCATCCTGGCGACGCCTTTCGACGAGTCGGGTGCCCTCGACCGCGAGAGCCTGCGCCGACTGGTCGAGTTCCAGCTCGCGTCCGGAGTCGACGGCGTCGCCGTCTTCGGAATGGCGAGCGAGGGCTTCGCGCTCACCACCGAGGAGCGCCGCACGATCCTGGACGATGTCGTCCGTGTGGTCGAGGGCCGGGTGCCCGTGATCGCCGGCGTCAACGGCACGTCCACGGCGACCTCGATCGAGCAGGCCCTCCTCGCGGAGGAAGGGGGCGCTGATGCCCTCATGGTGCTTCCTCCGTTCATGGTGAAGCCGCCCGCCGGGACGCTCGTCGACTTCTACGGAGATGTCGCCGACGCCACCTCCCTCTCGGTCATGGTGCAGGATGCCCCCGGCGTCACCGGCGTCGTCATGGCCCCTGCGCTGATCGCCGAGATCGCCCGCCTCGAGGGCGTCGACTCCGTCAAGGTCGAAGCCCCGCCGACCGCGCCCAAGGTCGGCGCGGTCGTCTCGGCGATCGACGATCCGGACTTCGCGGTGCTCGGTGGACAGAATGCGCAATTCTGCCTGGAGGAGTATGCCAGGGGCGCCGTCGGCACGATGCCGGCCTGCGAGTTCCCCGACCTCCTCGGTCCGGTGCTCGCGCAGTTCACGGAGGGGCGCGTCGACGAGGCCCGTGCCGAGTTCCGTCGTATGCTCCCTCTCGTGCTGATCGGTCTGCAGGGCGGCATCGCGTGGGCGGTGCACAAGGAGGTCCTCGTCGCGCGCGGCGTGATCGACCACGCGACGGTGCGCTATCCGGCTTCGCGCCTGGATGCCGGCAGCCGTGCATCGGTCAAGCTGGTCATCGACGAGCTCGCCCTTCCGCCCATCCCCACCACGGTGCGCGTGTGACCCGCCGCGGCGTGCTGCTGATCGGCGGCAGTTCCGACATCGGTCTCGCGATCGCCCGCGCCTTCGTCGGCGGTGGAGACGCCGTCGTCGGGGTGGGGCTCGAAGACTCCGACGATCCCGTCTTCGAGCGGTACCTCGTCGCGGACTGCAGCCGACCGGAGGCCGCCGACCGCGCCGTCGCGGATGCGGAGCAGGCGCTCGGCCGACTCGACGTCGTCGTGCTCGCGGCCGGCCGCATGCCGATCGCCCGCGCGGAGGCGACGAGCGACGAAGACTGGCGCGGCGCGCTCGGCGCCACGCTCGACTCGGCGTTCTTCGTGGCACGAGCCGCTCTCCCCCGCCTCGCATCGGGGTCGTCGATCGTCGCGGTGACCTCGGTCAACTCGTCCCTCGCCGCTCCTGCCCTCCCGGCCTATGCGGCCGCGAAGGCCGGCGTGGACGGCCTCATCCGCCAGCTCGCCCTCGACTACGGCCCCCGTGGCATCCGCGTCAACGCCGTGCAGCCTGGCAGCATCTCGGCCGTCGACACCGGAGAGAGCGAGGGCTACCCGCTCGGGCGCATCGGGCGCCCGGAGGAGGTGGCTTCGGTCGTGGCGTTCCTCGCCTCCGACGCCGCATCCTTCGTCACCGGCACCTCGATCGCCGTCGACGGCGGTCTGTCGATCTCCTCGCCCGCCGCCTGGCTGAAGCCGGTGCTGCGGGAACGCTGGCTCTGAGCCGCTCGTTCCCACGAAGAAGGCCGCGTCCCCATCGGGACGCGGCCTTCTGACTCTGCGATCCGCTCAGGCGTTCGCGTCGAGCAGACCCTGCACTTCCTTCTTCAGCGCGTTGAGGCCGGCCTGCACCTCGACCTGACCGGCGAGGATCGTCGCGACCCCCGCTCCGATGGCCGCATCGATCTGCGCGGTGACCGCGACGCGGTCCCAGGCGGCGCCACGGGCGTGCTCGGAGACCTCGGTGCGGAACGCGCCCTGGAACTTGTCTGCCGCGAGGGCCGGGATCTTGTCGGCGACGCTCTTGGCGGCAGGTGCCACCGCGGAGTTCTCGTACAGCGCGGTCGCCGCTTCGACATTGGTCGCGGCGTAGAGGATGAAGTCACGGCTCGTGAGCTCTCCCTCGCCCGCCGTCGCGAAGACACCGCTGCCCCAGGCCCGGTTGAAGGAGTCCTTGCCCCCGGCGGTCGGACGCGAGATCGCACCGATGTTGTCGATGATGTTCTGGGCGGCACCGTTCGTCTTGACGAAGGTCGATGCGAGCGGGGCGTCGTCGTACAGGGCCGCCCGTCCGCTCGCGAACAGGATGCGGGCATCGCTGCGCGCCACGTTCGTCTGCGTCAGCCCTGCGTCCTGCAGGGACTTGTACCAGGTGACGGCCTTGACGCTCTCGGCGTCGCCCAGGGTGCACTTCAGATCGTCGGTGACGACGTCGCTGCCGAAGCCCCACATCCACGGGACGGCGTCCTTGAGGTCGGGGTTCTTGGTGACGGCGGCGTACGGGATCAGCGAGGAGTCCTGCTTCTTGATCTTCTCGAGCGCCGTGGCGAACTGCTCCACGGTCATGCCCGACTTGATGCCGACGCTCTTCGCGATCTCTCCGTTGGTGATGATGCCGATGCCGGCGGCCGTCAGGGGCAGCACGAGCAGCTTGCCGTCCATCGTGTACGAGTCGAGCACCCCCTGCGGGATGCCGAGCCCCTTCGCGAGGTCGGAGAGGTCGGCGAGCACGTTCATGGGGGTGAGCACCTGCCACCCGCCCGACTGTCCGACGCCCATGAGGTTGCCGGAGCGTCCGGTCAGCGCCAGCTGGGTGGCCGCCTGATCGTACGGGTAGATCACGGGGGCGACCTTGACGCCCTCCTGCTTCGAGAATCCGTCGAGGATGCCCTGCCATGCCGACTTCAGGGCCTCCTCGCCGAGCGAGTTGCCGTAGAAGTTGATGGTCTTGGCCTTCGTGGCCCCGGCGGCCGTGGCTCCGGCACCGGTGCCGGGGGCGGCGGGAGTGGCACAGCCGGCGAGCGCGAGAGCGCCGAACGCGGCCAGGACCGTGCCGCCTCCGAGGAAGGCTCGGCGGCTCAGCTGCGAGTTCGAGATGTTCATGAGACTGCTCCTTCGGGATGAGGGGGACGAGCTGTTCTGCGGTGCATCGCTAGCCCTTGACCGCTCCGGCGGCGAGGCCGGAGACGAAGTAGCGCTGCAGGAGGATGAAGATGATGACGAGCGGGAGGGAGGTGATGAGGGACGCCGCCATGAGTGCCGGCCAGTCGGCCGTGCCCTCGCGGATGAACGCCTGGGTGAGTCCGGCGGGCAGGGTCTGCTTGTCGGGTCCGGCGAGCGTGAGGGCGAAGAGCAGATCGCTCCAGCCGCGCATGAACGCGAACATGCCCGCGGTGATGAGACCGGGGACCACGAGCGGGAACACGATGCGGAACATCGTGCCCGTGCGCGACAGGCCATCGACCTTCGCCGCCTCGATGATGTCGTCGGGGAGGGCGTCGATGATGCCCTTCAACAGGAACACCGCGAGCGGCAGTGTGAACGTCGTGAACGAGATGATCAGCGCCGTGTAGGTGTACAGCAGCCCGGCCGAGCTCAGCATCAGGTACAGCGAGATGAGCAGAAGGGCGCCGGGGATCAGCTGGCCGATGAGGAACATGAACATGACGGCGTTCCGGCCGCGGTAGCGGAACTTCGACAGCGAGTACGCCATCAGGCCGCCGACCAGGACCGCGAGCAGAGCGGTTCCGGTGGAGACGATGATGCTGTTCATGAGGTTCTTCAGCAGCAGGTCGTTCTGGAAGAAGCCGACGAAGTTCTCGAAAGTCGGGTCGACCGGGAAGAACGGACGGTCCAGGGAGAAGACGTCCTCCTTCTTCGTGAACGCGGTCGCCGTGAGCCAGTACACCGGCAGCAGGCCGAACAGAGCGAGGAGCAGGAGCAGCACGCGCCCCGGGATGGACAGGTGGGGGCGGATGATCGACTCCCCCACATCGCGACTACGGCGCATCACTTCTCCAGCCGTCGGTTGAGGAACAGGTATCCGGTCGTGATGATCGCGAGCAGGACGAGCCAGAGTGTGCCCATGGCCGAGGCCTTGCCGAGCTCGTAGCTGCCGAAGGCCAGGTCGTAGAGGCTGACCGCGAGCGTCGTGGTCGAATTGCCGGGCCCGCCGCCGGTCATGACGAAGATCGTGTCGAAGTTGCCGAAGTTGTAGATGAACTCGAGCACCGCGACGAGGGTGACCGGGCCGGCGATGTGCGGCAGCGAGATGTGGCGGAACCGCTGCGCACGCGTCGCACCGTCGATCGTGGCCGCCTCGATCTGCTCGCTCGGGAGGGTCTGGAGCACCGCGAGGGCGACGACCATGATCCACGGGAACGAGTGCCAGGTCTTGGCGATGACCACGGCGGCCATCGCGCCGGTCGGGGTGCCGAGCATGCTGACCTCCGGCAGGCCGAAGACCGAGAGCACGTGGTTGACGACGCCGTAGCTGTCGTTGAAGATCCACGCCCAGAGGAAGGAGACGACCACGCCGGGGAGCAGCCAGGGCAGCATGAGAGCGCCGCGCAGGATGTTGCGTCCGCGCATGCGGGCGTTCAGCAGCAGGGCGAGAGCCACACCGAGCACGAGGGGGAAGACCGTGGAGAGCGACGCGAACACGAGGGTCGTGCCGAGCCGGGCGAAGAACTCCTCCCACACGGCCGCATAGTTGTCCAGACCCACGAAGGTGCGCTCGGGACGCAGGAGCGATTGATCGAACAGGCTCGTGAAGATGCTCGACACGAGGGGGAAGATCGCGATCACGAGGAACAGCAGGACCGCAGGAAGTGCGATCATGAAACCGAAGGTGCGATCCTTCGCGCCCAGCGTGGAGCGTCGCCCGGAGCGTGGCTCGACGGCCTTCTGCTCGCTCTCCGCGGGCCGCTCGAGTATGGCTTGTTGCATTGCAGTCACTTTCCAGTAGAGACGACCCCCGGGGGCCCTGCGCGTCGTCGTCACAGTCGTCAACGTCGACGTGCGGCCAGTTAACCACAATGCGGATGCGAAATCCACAAAATGCATAAGACACCCACATTTGTGTTGCTCGAAGCCATTTCACTGCATAAGATGACTGGCAGCGGCGACCAGCCGCAGCGTCGCATCCGCGGCGGCAGTACTGAGGAGGAGTGACCATGGCATCGGAATCGGTGGGCGGCACCCAGACCGTCGAACGGGCGATGTCGTTGCTCGCATGCTTCACCGAGGAGTCCGGCGAGCTGAGGGTCTCCGAACTCTGCACGCTCACCGGGCTCGGCCAGTCCACCGTCTCGCGCATGATGTCGGCACTCGACCGCATGAAGTTCGTGGTGCAGGACGCCCGCACCGGCCTCTACCGCCTGGGACCGGCAGCCGTGGCGCTCGGCACGATCGCCCTCAACGGCTCCCCCATCTTCCGCGCGTCGCGGCAGATCGCCCAGAACCTCGCCCGCAAGATCGAGATCGGCGTGAACGTCGCCGAGCTCAGCGGCTTCACCTTCACCTACCTCTGCAACTTCGAAGGCGCGCTCGCGCCCAAGTCCTTCGCGATGGCCGGACGCACCGGCCCTCTGCACGCCACCGGCCTCGGCAAGGCCCTGCTCTCCGGCATGACCGATGAGCAGGTGGACGAGTACTTCGCCCAGACGCCTCAGCGCTTCACCCCTCATACGATCGTCGACCGTGCAGCCATGCAGCTCGCCCTCGACGAGACCCGCAGCCGGGGCTATGCGACCGAGATCGAGGAGCTCGCCTTCGGACGCGCGTGCATCGCCGCCCCCATCCGCAACCGCGCGGGTGAGATCGTCGCCGGGCTCTCCGCGAGCGGTCCCCTCTCGGTGCTCGATCTGCACGCCCCGCACCAGGAACTCGCGCTGCAGCTGATCGAAGCGGCCGACGAGATCTCCGTGGCTCTCGGCTACAGCCCCTCCCGCACCGCGTCGGCCTTCGCCGCGCTCTGACTCCTCCGCCGCGACGCGGCCCCCTGATCCGATCCTGATCCCTGACCGCGGCACCAGCCGCCGGCCGCTCGCCCCTCGATGTCTTTGGAGACCCCTGTGAGAATCACGCGCGTCCAGACCTTCCCCCTCTACCTGTCGAAGGAGGAGGCGAACAACTCCTACGCCGGCGACACCGCAGTCGACCACCGCGGCTACGTGATCCGCCCGCCCTGGCGGAGCCTCTACTCCCCCGGCTACGAGACCCTGCTGGTGAAGATCGAGACCGACGAGGGTCTCGTGGGCTGGGGCGAGGCGCTGGCGCCGGTCGCCCCCGTCGTCGCCGCGGCGATCGTCGACAACCTGCTCACCCCCCTCATCCTCGGTGAGGACCCACGCTCGGTGCGCACGCTCTGGCACCGCATGACAGAGTCGATGCGCGAGCGCGGGCACCTCACCGGCCACCAGGCCGACGCCATGGCAGCCGTCGACATCGCCCTGTGGGATCTCTGGGGCCATGCGACCGGCCTCTCGGTCTCCGAGCTCGCCGGGGGACGCTTCCACGAAGTGCTGCCGACCTATGTCTCCGGGATCCGCGGTGTCGACGACGTCGAGCGGGCGGAGAAGGCGGCCGAGCTCGTCGAGGGCGGCGTGCGCCGCATCAAGCTGCACCTCGGCGTCGACATCCGCACCGACCTCGCCACCTACGACGCGGTCCGGGGTGTGCACCCCGACCTCGACGTCGCGCTCGACGCGCACTGGACCTACCGGCTCGGCGAGGCGCGGGCCCTCGGTCGGGAGCTCGACGACCGGAGGGCATGGTTCTTCGAGGCGCCGCTGGCTCCCGAAGACGTCGAGGGACACCGCGACCTCGCGACCGCGCTCGCCACCCCCATCGCGGTGGGCGAGGCGATGCGCAGCCGCTTCGAGTTCACCGACTGGCTCACCCGCCGCGCTGTCGGCCTCACGCAGCCCGACATCGGCCGCACCGGCATCACCGAGGGGCTCGCGATCGCGGCAGTCGCCGACGCGTTCCACGTGCAGGTCGCCCCGCACCACTCGGCCGCCTTCGGCATCGCGATGGCTGCCGGCGTGCACGTCGCGGCGAGCGCCACCTCGCTCCTCGCGTTCGAGTACCAGCCGTTCACGCTCCCGGTCGCCAACCGCCTGCTCACGACACCGCTCGAGGTGCGTGCCGACGGCGGGTTCCTGGTCCCGACCGGTCCCGGCCTCGGCGTGACCGTCGACGAGGACGCGATCAAGGAGTACGTGCGGCACTGACGCCCCTCCGCACCCACCACGAAGGGGTGGCCCGGCCGGATCTCTCCGGCCGGCCCACCCCTTTCGTCATGTCAGTCCCCGATGCGCACGAACTGCGCCGCGCTGACGCGGTGGATGCTGGTGTTGCGGACCTCGAGCCGCACTGTTCCGGTCGCACCGGCCGCGTAGCGGAACGAACCCAGCGATCGCCACGCTGCAGCGCCCTGGGTCTGATCCACGATCACCTCGGAGCTGCCGTTCTGATGCTCGACGACGTAGGCGGCCGCGGTCGTGGTCGTGGGGTTCGTCGGGTACCAGACCGAGACGCGGTAGAGCCCCGCCTGCGGAAGGTCGACGTTCCACGTCACGGTGCTGCCCACGGAGTCGGAGTCGCTGTAGCGCGTGCGCGTGCCGTTCCAGCCGGAGAGTCCACTGGGGTACCAGTTGCCCGATTCCAGGTAGCCCGGCCACGGCGACTGCGTGTGTGCGATCACGCCCTCATCGGCGACGCGCACGAGCACTCCGCGTCGCAGAGTCTGGTCCAGGCGCGCCTCGAATCGGGTCGACGATCCCGGCGCGACGCCGGCCCCTGCCGTCACCGTCCAGGTGTGGGTCAGATCCGACCTCGGCGGCACCGTGATCGTCGCACTCTGCTGCCCGACGCTCCACCCGGTGAGGCCGTAGAGCGCGAGCGTGCCCTGCAGCGGGGTGACCCCGGTGTTGATGACGAGTGCCGTCAGCTTCGCGACCGCGCCGGGACCGCTGACGATCTCGACGTCCGAGGTGAGCGACACCAGGCGGCGACGGTCGATCACCTCGATCGCGGCGGGGCGCAGCGTCACGGGGTCCTCGCCGGCGACCGACAGCTTCGCCTTCACCTCGACCTCGCCGAGCGCCGCTGCGGTCGCGATGACGGCCGCGGACTCGACCCGCGCGGAGCCCTGCGCGGGAACGGAGATCGCCGGGACGGCACCGTCGAGGCTCCAGCCAGACGGCAGGGTCACAGCCACGGTGCCGGTGACGGGGTCGTCCGTCGCATTGCGCACTTCGATGATCAAGGGAACCCGGTCTCCCGCGGTTCCGGTCGCCTGCGCGATCACATCGCCCGCCAGCCCGGGGTTGGCCCCGCTGATCCGCGACGGCAGCTGGAGGGTGACCTCGGGCGTGGTCGTGCCCCCGGAGGTGATCGTGTACCGGAACGTCTTGGTGAGGTCGTCGACGGGGATCGTCCACTCGAACGGGTACGCCTTCTGCGGAGCCTGCTGCACCGCCTGCGCACCGATGCGGTACGACAGCGTGGCCTGCTGCTCGGTGTCGATCTGCACGTAGGCGTCGTACCCCTGCCCGTCGGGACGCACCAGAAGCATCCCGCGCGCGACCCCGTACTCGGTGGCGGGGTCGGAGTCGATCTCGTGGAAGCTGTCGCGCCCGTGATCGACGACGTCATCGAACGGCAGCCCCGGCCGCTGCACCGTGACGTTCCGCACCACCAGGGCCAGCAGTCCGCGTGCGGGCACCGTGACGGTGACGCGACCGTTCTGGGCCGCCGAGGTCGAGCGGGCGCCGTTCGCGGCGACCACCTCGACCGCGGTCGACGAGCTGCGGGGCAGGCCGGTGAGATCGGTGGAGAGGTCGATGACCACCTGCTGCGCGGTGCCCGCGGAGTTGGTGAGGCTCACGTACAGGGCACCGTTGCCGACGCCGCCGATCCAGTTGACCAGAGGGTTGTCGACCCCGATGAGCCCCTCGGGGAAGTACGGCCACACGCCGTCCTCGCCGAAGAACGTTCCCGGCGCATGACCGTAGGCGAAGAACTTGAAGTAGGCGAAGTCGGCCTCGAACACGTGCGGGAACTCGATCGCGCCGGCGCTGCGGTAGAAGCTCTCGCTGATCAGGTAGTCCATCGCGAGTCCGAGCTGGGCGGGCGCGTGGTGGAAGTAGTAGCCCGTGATCCCCACCGGACCGCTCGTCGCGAAGTCGGGCTTCATGTGCGCGACCTGGAACTGCCGTCCGTAGTAGCCGGGATACGTGGTGAACCGTCCGATCACCATGTTGTGCGCGATGTCAGCGAGCAGCTCGTCTCCGGTGTGATGTGCCAGGCGCAGCAGAGCTCCGGCCCAGCACGGGTTGAACACGTAGCCGCCGCCCGGGTTGGTCAACGTGCTGACACCGAGCTTGAACGACGACAGCGCCTCGAACGTCAGGCCGGAGGGCGAGACGTACCAGGCCGGCACCGTCTCCGTCGGAACGTTCGTCGTCGGGTACGACGGGAGCGACGAACGCGACTCCCAGTCGTACTGCTGCTTGATGACGGCTCCGACCGGGACCGTGACGTTCGTGTCGGGAACCGGGCGCACCGCCGTCTGCGTGATGAACCGTTGCACCTCGCGATATGCCCCGTCGAGGAACTCGGTCTCGCCCGTCGCCTCGAACATCTCCAGAAGGTCGACCCAGTACTTCGAGAAGCTGTAGGCGAAGCCTCCCGGCGGTTGGCCGTTGCTGCGATACGGCGTGAGGATCTGCTCCTGCGCATACCTCCGGGCGATCAGCGTCGCCTCCGCCAGATAGGCGGGATCCCCCGTGACGCGGTAGGTCGCCAGCGCGTTCGAGAACGGCGCCCTGCTCTGCCCGACCACGCCCGCCTTGGTCGCCTGCACCGCAAGCCGCTGGATGCCGGCGTTGCGGCCGTGCGTGAGCTGGTAGAGCGACGCGAGGTTCACGGCATCGGTGGGGATCTTCCCGATCCGGTACTGCGTCTTGTCGTTGTACACCGGGCTGCCGATCATCGGCGTGTGCCCGATGCCCTTGCGGGAGAGCTGGTACTCCACGAGCGGACGCGCGCGACGGTCGTAGAGCGTGCTGTCGGCGGTCCCGGTCAGGTAGTGCGCGGCGAGCACGACTCCGCTGGCCGCCGTGCGGACCGCATCCTCGTTCTCGACGTCGACGAATCCCTTGGCGCGGTTCCACCAGCCCGAGTACGACGGCACGTAGTCGACGGAATCGTCGCCGCTCGGCTCGACCGCGATCAGGGCGGTCATCGCGTGCACCGCGTCGGTCAGCGAACGGTCGTACACATTGCGCCGATACGCGGTGAGGCCGTACTCGTTCCGGCACAGCTGCGTGTAGGTGCCGTACAGGGTGTCGGCTCGAGCGGCGATGCCGAAGGCGAAGCCGCGCTGCTGTCCGACCGTCATGGCCGTGCGCAGCCCGGGCTGCGGCGAGTACATGGACGGCACGATGTCGAGGCTGTCGTTGCGCAGGCTCATGCCGTACGGCTGCCGATCCGACATGAGCTGCCGTTCGTGCACGAACTCGGCCACCTCCGACGGCAGGTACACACCCGAGGTGACGGCGACGTCGCCCACGGAGTACTGCGTCAGCGCCATCGGGGCGAAGAGCTCCCACGCTCCCAGGGGCGCGGAACCGTCGAGCACCGAGAGCGCGTGCTGGTACGAACCGCACAGCACCTCGTCGAGGTCGTCGAGCGACTTCGCATCCTGGCTCTGATAGCCGACGATGTAGTCCCCCGCGGTCTTGGCCGTCACCACGTAGTGCGCTTCAGGATGGGCGCCCTCCAGGCGCCACCGCACGACCAGGTCGACATCGTCGGTGCTCGTGGTCAGCTCGATCGCCTGCGGCCCGAGCACCTGGAACGAGGTGAATCCGAGCCAGCTGGGCGTGAGCGGTCCGTACAGCTCCGGCGCGCTCCCCGACGGCAGCGTCCCCTCCAGCACCAGCCACTGCTCGTCGAACCGGTGGGCGGGATCGGTGATCGCCAGCCAGCCGCCGTTGCGCTTGACCTCGAGATCGCGCACGATCGTCGCCCCGCCGTCCCAGGTGGCCTGGAAGAACGTCATGCGGTGGTCGTCCCCGACCAGCTGTGCGACCTGGGTGAATGCCAGGTTCGGCTTGGCCAGGCGACGGAGGGCATCGGCGTAGACCCCTCCCGACGTCGTGAGTTCTGTCGCGGCGGCGGGGGCCGAGCCGTAGGGCGAGCCCAGCACCGGAGGAAGCACACCGGCGATCACGAGCATGCGCAGCACGGAGCGGCGGCTCCACAGCAGGGGATGGTCTTCGGCTCCGTTGCCATCTATTGAATCCATGATGCACATAATGCAATTCATATGCGATCATGTCAATGGATCCGCCTCGCCGATCACGCGCGCTTCTCCCCCTGTCGGCGCCGGTAGCGTCATCGAGGCAGACCATCTGGAAAGGACGCCCGCGGTGACCCACAATCCTCCCGAGGAGATGACCGAGTACTCGCTGGGCGCCCTGCTCACGCCGCTCGCATCGCCGGACGAGCCCGAGGACTTCGACGACTTCTGGCAGGCGACATTCCAGGAGTTCGGCGTCGGACCGGTGGCGTGGAAGGTCGCACTGGAGCACCCCGCGACCGCGACGCATCGCGTGACGGAGATCCGCTTCCGCTCCTCGGCCGGGGAAGACGCCACCGCCTTCGTGATGCTGCCGCACGCCACCGCCGACGTCCGCAGCGGCCTCGTCGTCGGACACGGATACGGCGGTCGGACCGGACCGGACATCGAACGGGTGCCCGCCCGCACCGCGGCGATCTTCCCCGTCGCCCCCGGGACGCACGTCGGCACCGCCAGCCGCTTCCCCGTCTCGCCCGACGAACACGTGCTGGCCGGAATCGCACACCGCGACACGTACTCGCATCGGTTCAGCGCAGCCGACATCTGGCGGGCGGCGACGGTCCTCCTCGAGATGGCGCCGTCGGCGGCGACAGCTCTCGACTTCAGCGGCGGCAGCTTCGGCGGTGGCATCGGCGCCCTGGCGCTCCCCTGGGATGCCCGGTTCCGCCGTGCGGCTCTCGACGTGCCGAGCTTCGGGAACCACGATGTGCGCCTCTCGCGGCACTGCACCGGGAGCGGAGAGGCCGTTCGCCAGCACCTCCGTCACCACCCGGAGGTGCGGCCGGTGCTCGACTACTTCGATGCGGCGACCGCCGCACGGCGCCTGCGCATACCCGTGCACGTCAGCGCGGCGGTGCTCGACCCCGCGGTGGACCCGCGCGGACAGTTCGCGGTCTATCACGCACTGTCGGGCCCCAAGAGGCTCGGGGTGCGCGCAGGCGGTCACCTCGACGGACCGGTCGGCGTGCTGTCCGACCGACTCGCCCTGCAGGACGGCATGGATTTCCTCGCGCTTCCCGACGAGCGCATCGCGTGAGCGCGTCGTCTCCTCGCGACGCGGCATCTCTCAGAGAACACATAGCATTCTCCATAGAAATCGCATAGGAGATTCCGCAGAATAGGGACATGACCAGCGACCTGCCCGAACTGCGCCGCCCCGACGGCTCCCCCCTGCGCATCCTCGCCGTCGACGACGAGCAGATGCTCACCGATCTCCTCGCCATGGCCCTGCGCATGGAGGGTTGGGAGGTGCGCACGGCCTCGTCCGGGATGGAAGCCCTCCAGGTGGCGCGCGAGTTCGAGCCCGACGCGCTGGTGCTCGACATCATGATGCCCGATCTCGACGGGATGTCCGTGCTCAAGCGGCTCCGCGAGTCCGGCAACCTCGTCCCGGTGCTCTTCCTCACCGCGAAGGACGCCGTGGGCGATCGCGTCGCCGGGCTCACCGCGGGCGGCGACGACTACGTCACGAAGCCGTTCAGCCTGGAAGAGGTGATCGCCCGTCTGCGCGCGATCATCCGGCGCACCGGTCACGCCACGGCCGACGACGGGCAGTCGATCCTGCGCGTCGCCGACCTCACCCTGAACGAGGACAGTCACGAGGTCGTGCGCGACGGCACCGAGATCGAGCTCACCGCGACCGAGTTCGAGTTGCTGCGCTATCTGATGCGGAACGAACGCCGTGTGCTCTCGAAGGCGCAGATCCTCGACCGGGTGTGGAGCTACGACTTCGGCGGCAAGTCGTCGGTCGTCGAGCTGTACATCTCCTACCTGCGCAAGAAGATCGATGCCGGCCGCACACCGCTGCTGCACACCGTCCGGGGCGTCGGTTACATGATCAAGGCTCCGCAGTGAGCTCAGCGACGGTGATGAGACGGCCGATGAGCCTGCAGACACGGCTGATGACCGCCGTGATCGGATTCGTCTCGCTGATCCTCATCATCGTCGCCGTCATCACCAGCGCGACGCTGGGCAGCACGTTGGAGCGGCAGCTCGACGAGAAGGTCGAGAGCTATGCCGCGGGCATCACGAAGCAGCTCGTCCAACAGGTCCCGGCTGAACGAGCCACGGTCGACAACATCCTCAAGGGCGGCAACCCGCAGATTCCCGGCCTGCTGTTCGCCGTCGCGAGTCCTGTCACCGGGGCAACCGGAATCGCCTTCGACAACTCGAACGGCGACCTCGGCGGAACATCCCAGGCTCTCACAGCGGATCAGCTGCACGAACTCATCAGCGCTCTGGGCAGCGGCACGCCGGCGACCGTCTCGCTCGCGGGGCTCGGTTCCTACCGGGTCGTCGCAAACCCTGCGAGCACGGGCGTCGTGGTTGTCACCGGACTCCCCCGTGACGAGATCCAGAACCAGCTCACGCAACTGCTCACCGTCATCGCCCTCGCGACCATCGGCGGGCTCATCCTGCTGGCGCTGACCACTGCGATCACGATCAGAGTGAGTCTGCGACCGCTGCGTGCTGTCGCGATGACCGCGACCAGGGTCGCCAACCAGCAGCTCGATCGCGGCGAGGTGACGATCACCGAGCGCGTACCGGCGTCCGAGGCGGATCCGCGCACCGAGACCGGGATCGTCGGAGCCTCCCTGAACAAGCTGCTCGATCATGTGAACACGTCGCTCGCCTCCCGCCAGAAGAACGAGGAGCGGATGCGGCGCTTCGTCGCCGACGCCAGCCACGAGCTGCGCACCCCGCTCGCCTCCATCCGTGGATACTCGGAATTGTCGCTGCGCGCGCTGCGTCAGTCGAACGCGCAGGCGGAGCGTCCCGAGGTCATCGAGGGCACGACCTCGTCGTTGGAGCGCATCCAGGCCCAGTCGCTGCGGATGACACGCCTCGTCGAGGACCTGCTGCTGCTGGCCCGACTCGACGAAGGCCAGGAGCTCGTCTACGGCACGGTCGACCTGACCCAGCTGGCCCTGGAAGGCCTCTCGGACGCACGCCCGACCGCGGCCGACCACCACTGGAACATCGACGTGCCCGACGAACCCGTCACGATCGTGGGAGACGCCGGACGCATGCATCAGGTCGTCGCGAACCTGCTCGCGAACGCCCGCACCCACACGCCCGCCGGCACGACCGTGACACTGAGCGTCGCGCAGGAGGGTGAGGATGCCGTGCTGCGCGTGCACGACGACGGTCCGGGCATCGACCCCGCCATCCGTGACGAGCTGTTCGCCCGTTTCGCCCGTGGAGACAGCTCGCGGGCCCGGCAGACCGGCGGCACGGGCCTCGGACTCGCGATCGCGAAGGCCATCGTCGAAGGGCACCATGGCTTCATCACCGTCACCAGCGAACCCGGTGACACGACCTTCACCGTCCGCATCCCGCGTAACCCGGCGGCAGCCGACGACGACACCGCCGAGGCCTGACCCGACGGGTCGGTCGACTCAGTATCCGGCGAACGCGTCGGTGGTGAGGCTGCGGGCCTTCTGCAGGGCAGGGGCGAGGTCGGCGATGAGCCGCGGCGGGCCCGAGATGAACGCATGACGCATGGCCAGGTCGGCGACGGCGCGCTCCAGGGTCTCCGCATCCAGACGTGCGCCTCGCGCCCAGGACCAGTGCGCGGGCAGGTCGCCAGGCTCGTCACGTGTGAACACCACGGTGGGCACCCCCGTCGCGGCGAGCTCATCGCGGAAGGCGAGTTCGGAGGCGTCGGAGGCGACATACACGAGCACCACATCGCGGCGCTGACCAGTCGCCTGCAACTGCCGCAGCTGCGAGACGAACGGTGTCACTCCGATGCCGGCCGCGACCATGAGCACCGGCTGGTCTCCGCGAGGAAGGATGAAATCCCCCCAGGTGCCGGTCACCGCGAAGGTCGCCCCCGGCTCTGCGGCGGCGAGAGCGCGCTTGTAGCTCGACGGATGCTTCTGGTCGCCGTTCTTGTACGCGATGCGCAACGTCGGAAGATCGGCGGGTGCCGACACGATGCTGAACTCCCGCCGGGTTCCGCGGGCGTCGGGGCGATGATGCGGAACGTCGAGCTCGAGGTACTGCCCCGGAAGGAAGCGCACGCGCCCCTTGGCACGGAACGTCAGCTCCTGCGCGGTCGGGGTGATGAACTCACGCCGCTCGAGCACGAGCCGCACCGAACCGCGCAGGGCGAACGCGAACGCCACCAGGTTGCCGATCAGCAGCGCACGCTCCTGACCGAGGGTGAACAGCCCGGCCACCGAGATCGGCCACCCCGCGAGCAGACCCACCACGACGGCCACGACGAGCTGTTGCCGACGGCGCGGCGGGAGGGTGAGCGGCTCCGAGAGCATAAACGCCCCGAGGAACAGGAAAGGCGACTGCAGCACCGCGAACTGCAGTGCGGTCACGATGTCGAACGTGATGTCGAACTCTGTGGCCTGCACCATCTGACGCACGACCGACGTGGCGACGGCGACGAGCAGGAACACCAGCACGATCCGGATCTTCTCGGTGCGCCACAGCACGGCGAGGCCCAGCACCGCCACAGGGATCGTGAGCACCGGCGTGCCGACCCACCACGACGACGAGGTCCCCAGCCACTCGAACGCTCCGAAAGCGCCGAGGATCGAGACCACGGCCGCCCCGAACGCGGCGGGGTTGAAGATGTGCCGCCCACGCCATGCGATCAGATACTTCGAGACGCTCGCGACGGCACCGGCGAGGGCGAGGCCGAGGAGCGCGCCAGGCTCGATGCCCGGCCGGAGGACGAACAGGAGGATGAGTGCCGTCACCAGTGACGATTCGACGCGCCAGGGCAGCCGGAGGATGCGCTGCGCCACCGCGTCGACGGCGGAGATGACGACCGCGAGCACGAGGAACGAGGCCACGAGCTCGAGCGGGGTCGGCGACACGATCACGCCGAAGAGCGACAGGACGAAGGCGATGACCGCGAGAGCGACGAGCGCGAACAGCACGAGGCGGTACATCGACAACGATCCCAGCACCGCGAGGACCCGCTGTCGTGCGGCGGCGAATGAGGTGATCACTTCTCCACTCTTCCCTAATTCCGACCTGAGGGGTGCGACGGCCCCGCGGTGACGAACAGTTCGGCCGGGCATCCGGGCGAGCGCTGCACGCGCCCGTCGGTGCTCATGCGCACCCACTCGACGTTCCACATCGCTGCGAGCTCGACACCGCCGTCGAAGAAGAGAGCCGTCGCCACGGCGTCGGCCGTCATCGTCTCCGGCGCCCATGCCCAGGTCGCGGCCCACGTGCGCACGGGAATCCCGGTGCGGGCATCCAGCACATGATGCAGCCCGCTCCCCCACGCCCTCCGGTTGATCGCCGAGGCGCACAGCGCCTGGTCGTGCACATCGACGACCCCGATCGCCTTCGTCGGATCGTACGGGTGCTCGAGGCCGATGCGCACACCGGAGCCGCGGACCCGGATGTCACCACCGGCGTCGACCACGAGGTCTCCGGGCACCGCGGCCAACGCCGCCGCCACGAGGTCGACGAGACGCCCTTTGCCGAGCGCGCCGACATCGATCAGGGCAGGCGCCGAGGCCGTGACATCGGTATCCGTCCAGGACACGTCCTGTTCCCAGGCCCCCGGTGCGCGCACGGGATCGCCCGGCACGAGGGAGTAGTCGGCGTCGTACCCGAGCGCGGCGAGGCTGTCCGCGACGAGCGGGTTGACGGCGCCTCCGGTCGCGGCGGAGAGCTCACGGTACGCGTCGAGCATCGGCCGGGCATCGGCGGAGGCGAAGCCGCCCCCCTCACGTCCGAGGCGCACGACCTCCGAATCTGCACGGAATCGGGACCACTCGCGGTCGAAGCGGTCGATCTCCGCCGTCACCGCAGCGCGTGCCGACTCCGGCAGGGGTTCCGTCGTCTCGATCTCCCACTGCGTCCCGATGGCCTCGAAACGCCAGCTCGCCATGGAGAATCAGGCGCCTAGGCGGCGGCCTGCTCCTTGATCGCCTCGACGGCCTTGTTGAACCCACCGCTGGTGAGCGACGAGCCGGCGACGCGGCTGACGTTCAGGTCGTCGAGAGCCTTGCCGTCGACCTGCTTGTCGATCCCGTCGATGAACTGCCCCTGGTACTGCTTGCTCTCTGGGGCCTGCGGGTCGCCGGTCACCTCGACATCGGTCACGACGCCGTCGGCGAGGGTCAGGGTGACGGAGATCTGCTCCACCGTCTCGGGCGTCTGGTACGACCCCTCGGCGGTGTAGGTGCCGTCGGCGTAGGTTCCCGTGGAGTCGCCACCGGAGGACGAGGAGGAACCGGCGTCAGGGGTGCTGCTGTTGTCGGCGGGCGCCTCGGCGTCGGCGTTTCCGGAGCATCCGGCGAGGACGAAGAGTCCCGCGATCCCGAGGAGTGCGGTTCCCTTGCGGACAGAGGTCGGTACGGTCGTGCGGATCATGGTGGTCCTCCCGGCTCGGTGTCGGCCGACGCGCTCGTCGGCCATTCGACCGTAAGCACCCCGGCTATGCGCGGGCTGTGCCGTGACGATGCGTTACGCGTCGCCGCCGAACATGCTCGTCACCGAGCCGTCTTCGAACACCTCGTGGATCGCGCGCGCCAGCAGCGGGGCGATCGGGAGGATGGTCAGCTTGTCCCAGCGACGCGACTCGGTGAGCGGGATCGTGTCGGTGATGACGACCTCGTCGATGGACGAGTCCTGCAGCCGATCGGATGCCGGGTCGCTGAAGATCGCGTGCGTCGCTGCGACGATGACGCGGTGGGCGCCGTTCGCCTTGAGCGCCTGGGCGGCCTTGACGATCGTGCCACCGGTGTCGATCATGTCGTCGACGAGGAGACAGGTGCGGCCGTCGACGGCACCGACGATCTCGTGCACGGAGACCTGGTTCGCGACCTTCGGGTCGCGCCGCTTGTGGATGATCGCCAGCGGTGCACCGAGGCTGTCCGACCAGGTGTCGGCGACGCGCACGCGGCCCATGTCGGGCGAGACGACGGTGAGGATCTCACGGTCTTCGGGCGACAGCGTGCGCTCGAAGTAGTCCAGGAGCACGGGCTTGGCGAACAGGTGGTCGACGGGACCGTCGAAGAAGCCCTGGATCTGCGCGGCGTGCAGATCGACGCTCATGACCCGGTCGGCGCCCGCGGTCTTCAGCAGGTCGGCGACGAGACGGGCGCTGATCGGCTCACGACCGCGGCCCTTCTTGTCTTGACGCGAATACGGATAGTACGGCGCGACGACGGTGATGCGCTTGGCCGACGCGCGCTTGGCGGCGTCGATCATGATGAGCGTCTCCATGAGCCACTCGTTGACCGGCTCGCCGAAGGTCTGGATCAGGAAGAGATCCACACCGCGGATCGACACCTCGAAGCGGGCGTAGATCTCGCCCGAGGCGAACGTCCGGTGCTCGACCGGTGCGATCTCGGTGCCGAGGGCCTCGGCGACCGCTGCGGTGAGTTCGGGATGCGAACGTCCACCGGCGACGACGAGCCGCTTCTTGGTCTTCGCGATGATCCCGGGGGCCACGCCGTTGTCGCGATCCAGATCGACCGTCTTCTTCTTGCGCGCCATGTCCGCCTATTCCGCCGAATTCTCGCGGGACGCAGCATCCGCCGCGCCCGTCCCTGCTCTGTTCTTCTCGACCCAGCCCTCGATGTTGCGCTGGGGGGCGACGCTCATGGCCAGCGCGCCGGCGGGGACGTCCTTGCGGACGACGGCGCCTGCACCGGTCTTCGCACCGGCTCCCAGCCTAACGGGCGCGACGAGCACCGTGTGCGACCCGGTGTGCACCTCGTCACCGATCTCGGTGCGGTGCTTGTTCACGTCGTCGTAGTTCGCCGTGATGGTGCTCGCGCCCAGGTTCACCCCGCGGCCGATCGTCGCATCGCCCACGTAGGAGAGGTGCGGAACCTTGCTGCCCTCGCCGATCTCGGCGTTCTTGGTCTCGACGTAGGCGCCGATCTTGCCCCGGACTCCGAGGATCGTGCCGGGGCGGAGGAACGAGAACGGGCCGACCGTCGCCTCGGCACCGATCACGGCCAGCGTGGCATCGGTGCGGCGGACGATCGCGTCCTCCCCGACCTCGCAGTCCACGAGTGTCGTGTCCGGACCGATGACGGCACCGGAGGCGATCACCGTGGCGCGGAGGATCTGCGTGTTCGGGAGGATCGTGACGTCGGGTGCGAGCTTCGCGTCGTCGTCGATCCAGGTGGTGGC
Source organism: Microbacterium sp. Cr-K32 (assembly GCF_000708345.1). Lineage (NCBI taxonomy): Bacteria > Bacillati > Actinomycetota > Actinomycetes > Micrococcales > Microbacteriaceae > Microbacterium > Microbacterium sp. Cr-K32. The sequence continues at coordinate 154,130 of NZ_JARD01000015.1, forward strand.
GGGGTCGATCACGGTCACGCCCTCGAGCTGCCAGCGACGCACGATCCGCTGGTTGAGCAGGCGCCCGACCTCGGCCAGCTGGGCGCGGTCGTTGACGCCGAAGGTGACCGAGATATCGGAGACGACGGATGCCGCCACCCGGTCGCCGTCACGGCGGAGCAGGCCCGGCACGTCGGTCAGGTACATCTCGCCCTGGGCGTTGTCGACGCCGACCCGCGGAAGGTAGGCCCGAAGCGTCGCCGCACGGAACACGTACATCCCGGCGTTGATCTCGCGGACGGCGGCCTCCTCGGCGGTGGCGTCCTTCTGCTCGACGATGCGGTCGACTCCCCCGTCGGCATCGCGGACGACGCGTCCGTAGCCGGTCGGATCGTCGACCAGCGCCGTCATCAGCGTGGCCGGTGCGCCGGAGGCGCGGTGCTCCGCCAGGAACGCGGAGAGGGTGTCGACATCGGCCAGCGGGCAGTCGCCGGAGAGCACGAGCACGTCGCCGTCGAAGTCGGCGGGGAGGGCATCGACGGCCACCTGCACCGCACGACCGGTTCCGGGGATGTCGTCCTGGTCGACGAAGACCGCATCGGGGTAATCGACCGCGAGCGCCGCGACCACCTGGTCGCGCTCGTGACGGACGACGACCTCGACGTGCGCGGCCTGCAGCCGCCCCGCGGTGGTGAGCACGTGCCCCACCAGTGGACGTCCGCTGATCGGATGCAGCACCTTCGGCAGGCGCGACTTCATGCGAGTGCCCTGGCCTGCGGCGAGGACGATGATGGCGAGATTGTTCCCAGTCATGCTCCGCCGCCAGGACTCGAACCTAGACCTCACAGCTCCAAAGGCTGTCGTGCTGCCATTACACCACGGCGGACCGCGCCGCCCACGAGGGCGCCGCGGCATCAAGTCTGCCATGCCCGAGCCCCGGTTCTGCTGACACCCCGTGCGTCATCCACCCGAAACACCGCTCTGGGATGCTGGCGTCATGAGCATCGTGATCGAACGGGTGGAGACCGCAGACCCCGCCCTCGCCGAGTTCCTGATCGCCCACCACGCCGAGTTGGAGCACACGGCTCCACCGGAGAGCCGTCATGCCCTGGTGTTCGAGCGTCTGCTCGCACCGGGAGTGCGGCTGTTCGCCGGGCACCTCGACGGCCGCCCCGCGTCCACCGGCGCCCTGGCGACGGTGGAGGAAGGGCACGAGGAGATCAAGTCGATGCGCACCGACCCCGCGCTGCGCGGGCGCGGTCTCGGACGCACCATGCTCGCCTTCCTCCTGGAGGATGCCGACGCGCGCGGCATCAGCCGCGTCTCGCTCGAGACCGGGAGCGCCGAGTTCTTCGTCCCGGCGCGCGCCCTCTACTCCGCCGCCGGCTTCCGCGAGTGCGGCCCTTTCGGCGGTTACGTCCTCGACCCGCACAGCACCTTCATGACGATCGACCTGCCGGCGGCGTCCTGATCCCCGAGCCGCACACGCGATAATGGGCGGATGAGCGAGGTGGATGAGGTCGACCGGATCGTCGGCGCGTGGAACACCCAGCGCCCCGACCTCGACTTCTCCCCGCTCGAGGTGCTGTCGCGGATGGACCGGCTGTCACGCCACCTCGACCGTGCCCGACGCGACGTGTTCCGCCGCAGCGACCTGGAGCACTGGGAATGGGATGTGCTCTCGGCGCTGCGTCGAGCAGGGGCGCCGTTCCAGCTCTCCCCCAAGCAGCTGCTGCAGCAGACTCTGGTCTCGAGCGGCACGATGACCAACCGGATCGACCGTCTGGTCGGCCGCCGCTTCGTGCGCCGCGAGGCCGACCCCGGCGACGGGCGCAGCGTGCTGGTGACGCTCACCGACGATGGGCGCATCCGCGTGGATGCCGCCATCACGCGTCTCGTCGACGTGGAGGCCGACCTGCTGCAGGCCCTCTCGCGCTCGGATCGGGATCGCCTCGCGGGGCTGCTGCGCAAGCTGAGCCTGAGCTTCGACTCGTGACCGGCCGCATCTGATGGGCATGCCCTCCCCCCTCCCCGTGCGCGACGGCGTGGGAGCCACACGATTGCACGTGCCCCTCTCCGGCTCGTGGCCCACCGTCGCCGCCTACATGGTCGAGCGCTTCTTCCACCTCGACCCCGAGCGTCTTCTCCAGAGGTTCGACCGCGGTGAGATCGTGCGGGCCGACGGCTCCCCCGTCCCTCGCGACGCCCCGCTCGGCAGCGTCGAATTCGTCTGGTACTACCGCGAACCCGCCGTCGAGACGCGGATCCCCTTCGAGATCGAGGTCCTGCACCAGGACGAGCATCTCGTGGTCGTCGACAAGCCGCATTTCCTGCCCACGACTCCCGGCGGCAAGTTCCTGCAGAACTCGGCGCTGGTGCGCCTGCGCAACCTCCTCGACAATCCCGACCTGGCGCCGATCCACCGGCTGGATCGCGCGACCGCCGGCCTGCTGATGTTCTCGACACGACCGGCGACCCGCGGCGCCTACCAGCTGATGTTCGAGAAGCGACAGGTGCAGAAGGTGTACGAGGCGGTGTCGGAGCTCCCCGATCACGGCGAGCTCCCCTCGTTCCCGCTCGTCTACCGCAACCACATCGAGAAGCCCCGCGCCCAGGTGCGTGTGCAGGTCGACGATGCCAGGGAGCCGAACGCCGAGACGCTGATCGCGCTGATCGGCAGCGACGATCGCGTGGTGCATACGCTGCTCCGCCCGCACAGCGGCAAGATGCATCAGCTGCGCGTGCACCTGGCCGCCCTCGGCATCGGCATCCTGAACGACCGGTTCTACCCGGAGCTGCTCGACGACCTGCCCGACGACTTCGACCGCCCGCTGCAGCTGCTCGCTCGTGAACTGCGCTTCATCGATCCGCTGAGCGGGACGGAGCGGGTGTTCACCACTCGTCGCACCCTGCAGGAGGCGCCTGCCGACGAGAACCCGGTCGAGAGCCCCGTCAGCGGCGCATGACCTTGCGGGCCAGGCGGGTTCCGAGCGTCTGCGCCACGTGCACGAAGACGACGATGAGCAGCACGGCCGCCCACATCACCACGGGCTCGAACTGACGACGTCCGTAGGTCAGTGCGAAGTTTCCGAGACCGCCTGCACCGATGTAACCCGCCATCGCGGTCATGTCGATGAGGGCGACGATGACGAACGTGTACCCGAGGATGAGCGGCCCCAGGGCCTCCGGGATCACGACGGTGAAGAGCGTCCGCCAGGGGCCGGCCCCCATGGCGCGTGCGGCTTCGATCACTCCGGGTGAGACCCCGACGAGATGCTGTTCGACGATGCGGCCGATCGCGAACATCGAGGCCACGACGAGCGCCACGATTGCGGCGTTCGTGCCGATGCCGCTGCCCACGATGAAACGCGAGAACGGGATCAGCACCGTGATGAGGATCACGAACGGGATGGGGCGGAAGAAGTTGATGAAGAGGTTCAGGACTGCGGAGACCGCCCGATTCTGCAGCATTCCTCCCGGCCTGGTGAGGTACAGACCGACGCCGATCAGACCGCCCAGCAGGCCGCCCAGCACCAGCGTGAGAGAGACCATGTAGAGAGTCTCGACAGCAGCCGTCCAGAACTCGGGCCCCAGCTCGATGAGACGATCCATCAGCGCACCTCCTCGCTGTCGATGTCGGACACGTCGACATGTGGGGCGATGCTCGCGAGCGTCTGCTCGATGACACCGTCCTCGCCGCGGATCGCGAGAGTGAGGTGTCCGAAGGCACGCCCGCGGATGTCGTTGATGCCCCCGAACACGAGCTCGAATTCCAGTCCCGCGTCGGCGAGCTGGAGAAAGACCTGCGCCTGGGACGGACCGCCGTCACGGAACGAGAACGTCACGAGGCGTCCATCGTGACGTTCACGGAGCACCGCCCGTTCAGACGGAGAGGGCACCCCCTTCACGACCGTGCCGACGAACCGCTGCGAAGCGGCGTGCTGTGGGTTGGAGAAGACCTCGAACACGTCGCCGTGCTCGATGACGCGACCGCGGTCCATGACGGCGACCTTCGTCGCAATCGTCTGGATGACATCCATCTCATGCGTGATCACGACGATCGTCACGCCCTGTTCCTCGTTCACCTTCTTGAGCAGTGCCAGCACCTCGTGAGTGGTCTCCGGGTCGAGCGCGCTGGTCGCCTCGTCTGCGAGGAGGATGGCCGGCCTCGTGGCGAGGGCTCTGGCGATGCCCACACGCTGCTTCTGACCGCCGGAGAGCTGTTCGGGGTATGAACGCGCCTTGTCGCTCAACCCCACGAAGCTGAGCAGCTCGGTGACACGCGCCTCGATGTCGGGCTTCGACCACCCGGCCAGCTTGAGGGGATACGCGACGTTCGCCCGCACGCTCTTCGACGAGAAGAGGTTGAACTGCTGGAAGATCATTCCGATTCCACTGCGCACCCGGCGCAGCTCGCGCTCCGCGAGAGCCGTGATCTCCACGCCATCGACAGTGATCCGCCCCTCGGAGGCAGGCTCCAGAGCATTGATGAGACGCACGAGCGTCGACTTGCCTGCGCCGGAGTATCCGATGATGCCGTAGACATCTCCCTGATCGATCTGCAACGTGACGCCGTCGACCGCCGTGATCTGCTCGTCAGCCCCAGCCGGGGACGGGTATCTCTTCGATACGTTCTCGAGGGACACGATGGGCATGGAGTGCTCCGGTCTTGAAGGGGAAAGGAAGGGCGTGGTCGACCTGCAGACGACGAATCGGGCGACGCTCGCGCGTCGCCCGATTCTCTCAGGTCGACCTGATCAGCTGTTCGCCGCGACGTCCTTCTGAACGTCCTTGAGCAGCGAGGCCAGCTCGTCGGCCGGCGTCTGCAACGTGACGCCGGTGCCGCCCGACGACTTCGCCAGGCCCTCCTGCACGTTCTTGTCGGTCTGGAAGATCTCGACCAGCTTGAGGTAGGTCTCGTTGTCGACGTCTTCGGCGCGCGACGCGAAGATGTTCACGTACTGGAGCGCACTCGGGTCCTCGGGGTCGTCGGTGAAGAGCGCGTCGTCGAACGAGAGCCCCGCGTCCTCCACGAAGTCGTTGTTGATGACGGCTGCTGCGACATCGGGCAGGGCTTCAGGGGTGAGGGCCGCTTCCAGCGCTGTGACCTTGACCTTGGACGTGCTCTCATCGACGTCAGCGAGATCCGAGAAGGCGGTGCCGCCGTCCTTCAGATCGACGAGTCCGGCGGCCTGCAGCACCAGCAGCGCCCTGGCCTGGTTCGAAGCATCATCGGGTACAGCGACGGTCTCGCCTTCCGGGATGTCCTTCACGGAATCGTACTTCGTCGAATAGAGACCCAGCGGGTAGATCTGCGTCGATCCGATCGCCGCGAGATCATCGCCCGATGCCTCGTTGTACTGAGCCAGATACACGATGTGCTGGAACTGGTTGAGGTCCACCTCGCCCTCGCTCAACGCAGGGTTCGGAAGCTCGTACGAACCGAAATCGACGAGCTCGACCGTGATGCCTTCCGCCGCAGCCGCATCCACGAACGCGGGCCACTGCGGATCGCTCTCGCCGACGACGCCGATCTTGACGACCTCGTTCTCGGACGATCCCTCACTGCCGGATCCGGCATCGGACGACCCCGTGGCGCACCCGGTGAGTGCGACGAAGAGCGGGACCGCGGCGAGCGCGGCCAGGATGGAAGTGGTACGGCGTGACATGTGAAGGAGTTCCTCTCTTGGGGGACTCGAATACGTTAGGCAGGCCGCGCGACGCACGCGGAATCGAGTGTCACACGGCGTCACAGCGACAGGTCGACCGTCGTCACCCGACTCGGATCGACCGCGCACGCCTGTGCCCTGGCCGTGCGTCATCGAACGACACAGTCGGCGACGGCGAGAAACAGTCGGCGACAGCAGGACACAGTCGGCGACAGCAATCGCACCGTGTGTTCTGCTCGACGCACTCGAAAGAGTGTCGGTGCCGTCCGGCACCGATCCAACGACCGGAGACGTCATGAAAACACGAAAGAAAGTCGCACTCGCCACGGCCACCGCGGTACTTCTGTCCTTCTCGCTGCCCGCCGCCGCTCACGCGGCGACAGAGGAGCATCTGTACGCGAACTCGACAGTCGTCGTCACGGATGTGAGGACCGGAGCGATCGTGTATCAGCAGTCGGAGCAGATCCCTGTGGATACGAACAGCACGTCGGCCACGATCGAGGCGCGGATCCCTTCGACCGAATCATCAGCTGCTCCAACTGAGCCGGGCATCATCGCCCCGCGGTCCTCCGTCGGCGGGAATCACGACAACGGTTCGGTCAAGTCGTCGATCACGATCCAGTACACCTTGAAGGGCGATCAGATTCGGACAGAGAAGGTCACGGGCAGCTGGACGCCCGACCCGGGGTTCGGACTCAAAGAGCGGAAGGTGGAGATCTACAGCGGCGGTGGAGTGCCGTCGATCATCAAGAAGGCGCCGACGGCGAACAGCTATAGCTACAACACCGGATGGGGCTTCCAGATCAAGCCACCGCAGAACTCTCTCACCTCCCCACGGGTGCTGGCCGAGGTGAAGTACCAGCTCTCGGGGACGGGCAGTGCGTGGCTGAAGCTGACGCACTGGGTCGACCTGTCCGGAATCTGATCCCGTGGTGAGGAGGGTCCGAGCAGTGTTCGCACACTCGGACCCTTCTCTCACCTCACACGCGGAAGCGTGCGGCACACAGCGTCACAGCTGGCGCGAAGAGCGCGGTGCGCGCAACGCCAGCTTTCCCACGTAATGGCTTCGCAGCGCGTGGTGCGCCTGGGCGACCTCGGCCGCGTCGAACACCTGCGCCACGTGCGGGGCTATGAGACTGGACTCGATGACCTCGTTCAGACGCTGCAGCGCCGCTCGGCTGCGGTCGCCGTCGTAGAACGACACACGCTCGACGACCTCGGCCGACGGTGGCGGATTCACACCGTGCGCCCACGCGATGCGCCCCGACGGTGCCACCCCGCGCAGCGCATCCTCGGCCGCCCGACCTCCGGCGGTGACGAGTGCGCCGTCGAGGCCCTCCGGAGCGAAGCTCTCGATGGCCGCCATCACGTCGTCCCGCCTCCCGTCGACGACGACATCGGCGCCGAGGCCCCCGGCCAGCGACACGCCGTCCTGTCCTGAGGCGACCGCGAACACCCGGAGTCCACGGTGTTTGGCGAGCTGCACCGCGAGGTGACCGATCCCTCCGCTCGCGCCGAAGATCATCACGGCGTCTCCGGGGCGCGCATCGATCGTGTCGAGTCCGCTCGTGGCCGTCAGTGCGTCCCAGGCGAGCACTCCGGCCTGCTCGTCGGTCAGCCGCGCGGGCACCGGGGCGACATGCTCCTGGTCGACCACCGCATACTCGGCGTAGAACCCGCCTCGCGGGACGGGGGTCGACGCGGCGTACACCCGATCCCCCGGGGCGAAGCGCGTCACGTCGGCGCCGACCGCCTCGACCGTTCCCGCCCCTTCCCACCCGAGGATGTAGGGGAAGGTCGACGGCACGCCGAAAGCTCCCTCGTAGTGGCCTTCGCGCTCCTCCCGATCCCATGACCCGATGCCGGCGACATCGATGCGGATGAGTACATCACCTTCGCCGACCGCGGGGATCGGAACCGACTGTTCACGCAGCTCCCCCTCGTCGCCGAATCGATCGAGAATGATGGCTCTCATCATGGTGGGCATCGGTCTCCTCGTTCTCAGGCGGATCGTTCTGGCGGGTGCGCGCCGTCGTCTCGATGCGCTCCGACGGCGGTGTCGTCCGCTCGGGTGTTCAGTCGTACTCCTCGATCCCCTGCAGGCGCACCTGCTCGAGGTCGAGTCGGGCGGAGATGCGGCGCACGACGATGTCGTCGACCGTGCCGGCGCCACGCAGCCCGAGGAGGACCTCACGCTTGCGGTCGATCAGGGCGAGCTTGAGTCGCGTGTGCTCCTCATGCCGGATCAGCGGCGAGCGCTGCGCGAGGTCGACATCGGTCGAGGTCGCGATCATCTGCAGCACCGTGCCGTCGGTGCCCTCCCCCTCCGTCGCCTGCGAGGTTCCGCCTCCCGTGGTGGGGTCGTCTCCGATGTCGGCGGTTCCGGCACCGAGGGGGTCGGGCTCGCCGAGCATCTCGTCGAGAGCATCGGCTTCCGCGTCGACGAGGGCCTGCTCGCGGGCCAACGACCGGGCGTTCGCGAACTCGAGCATCTGATAGCCCTCCGACCGCACGCGATCGAGGACTTCCTGACCCACGCCGTGCTCAGCCGCGAGGTCGTCGAGAGCGGCGAGCGCCGCCCCGGAGATCGCCCGCTCGGCGAGTTCGTATTCCTCGTCCTCGACGTGGTCGACGGGGAACCGCGCCCACCGCACGATCGCGGGCAGGAGCGGCCCCTGCACGAGCAGACTCAGCAGGATGACGCCGGCCGTCACGAACACGATCTCATCGCGTCCGTTGATGGCCCCACCCTCTGTGATGCTCGTGGGGACAGACAGCGCGATCGCGAGCGAGACGGCGCCGCGCATACCGGCGACGGTGGATACGACTCTGGCCCGTGCCCTGGCGCCGCGTGCGGGTCTCGGCCCGGCCTGACGCTGGAACAGCACGTTCAGCAGCTGGAAGAGATATCGCACCACGAGCAGCGTCGCCCAGACGGCGAGCGTGATGAGCACCAGGCGACCGATCGCCGCCGCGGAGATCTCATGCACGACGTACTGCACCTCGAGCCCGATCAGGACGAACAGGGCGCCGTTGAGCAGGAAGACGCCGAACGGCCACGCCGCGTCGGCCTGCCGCCGGGAAGAGGCCGTCGTGACCCTCGGCGACACGTAGGCGACGATGAGACCCGCGACCACGACCGCCAGCACACCGGAGGCGTGCACCATCTCGGCGACGAGGAACGCCGTGAAGGGGATCAGGAGCAGAGCGACGTTGATCACGATCGTCGACGACGTGCGCCGCAGCAGCAGGTACCCGAGAGCCGCGACGACGACACCGGCCGCGATGCCGCCGACATAGGAGACCAGCACGTCGAGCGTGACCGACAGCGGGGTGATCTGGCCGCCGAGCGCCAGCGACACCGCGATCGCGTAAAGCACCAGCGCCGTGCCGTCGTTGGTCAGGCTCTCGGCCTTGAGCTTCATGAACATGCGGCGCGGCAGCAGACGCCCGAGGGCGGCGACGGCCGTGGCATCCGGCGGCGCGACCGCGGCACCCAGAATGAGGGCGATCTCCCACGGCATCCCGAACAGCACTCCGATACCGGCGACCGCGAACGCCGAGGCGACGACCAGCACTGTGCTCATCGGCAGGATGTAGCGGAAGTCACGGCGGATCGACCGCAGAGACGTGGTGAGGCTCTCCCAGAAGAGCATCACGGGCAGGAACAGCAGCAGCACCGTCTCGGGAGGCAGCTGCACTTCGCGCAGCGGAGGTACGAACCCCAGCAGCAGTCCGAAGATGACGAGGACGAGGGGCAGCGCGAGACGCACGCGCGGGGCGATCAGGGTTCCGACGAGAATCGTGAGTCCGAGCAGGACAGTTACTTCGAGGCCTTCCATCCCTACCTCCCAACAGCGTTGGGAGAAGGATATTCCTCCGTCAGCCGATCTCCTCGGTGAGTTCGAACCAGCGCAGCTCCAGCTCCTCGATCTCGGCCTGCTGCTCGCTGATCTTCTTCATCCGGTCGCCGAGACCCGCATAGTCGGACTGGTCGTGGTCCGCCAGCGCGGTCTTGGCGGCGTTCACCTGCTGCGTGAGCTTCTGGATGCGTCGCTCGAGGGCGGACACCTCCTTCTGCGCCGTGCGCAGTGCCGCACCGTCGAGCCCCTTCGCGGCAGCTGTGGCCGTCGCCGTCGCTGCGGCCGTCGCGGTCTGCTTCGACCCGGTGGAGGACTGCAGGTGACGCAGTCGCAGATACTCGTCGACCCCGCCCGGGAGGTGACGCAGGTGACCGTCGAGGATCGCGTACTGCTGGTCGGTGACGCGCTCCAGGAAGTACCGGTCGTGGCTGACGACCAGGAGCGTGCCCGACCAGGAGTCGAGAAGGTCCTCGATCGCGGCGAGCATGTCGGTGTCGAGGTCGTTGGTCGGCTCGTCGAGGATCAGCACGTTCGGCTGGTCGAGCAGCACGAGAAGCAGCTGCAGGCGACGCTGCTGTCCGCCCGAGAGATCCTTGACCGGAGTGGAGAGCTGGGCGGAGTCGAACCCGAGCCGTTCGAGCAGCTGCCCGGGCGTGAGGTCCTGCGCCTTGGAGCCGGCCCCCATCGTGTAGGAGGTGCGCAGGCCCGAGATGATCACACGCACCGGGTCGTTCCAGTGCTGGGTGAGCTCGTCGAGCCGCTGTGTGAGGGTCTGCACCTTCACCGTCGTGCCGCGCTTGACCCGTCCGACGGTCGGCTCCACGGTGCCGGAGATGAGGCCGAGCAGCGTCGACTTGCCGGCGCCGTTCACACCGAGGATCCCGGTGCGCTCCCCCGGCGCGATGCGCCACTCGATGTCGCGCAGCACGACCTTCTCGCCGCCGTCCGCCGTCGGGTAGGTCACCCCGACGTCGAGCAGGTCGACCACGTCCTTCCCGAGTCGCGAGACGGCGAGCGACTGCAGCGACACCTTGTCGCGGATCTCGGGGACGTCGGCGATGAGCTCATTGGCCGCGTCGATGCGGAACTTCGGCTTGGCCGTGCGGGCCGGAGCGCCACGGCGGAGCCACGCGAGCTCCTTCTTGGCGAGGTTCTGACGCTTCGCCTCGGTGGCGGCCGCCATCCGGTCGCGCTCGACGCGCTGCAGGATGTACGCCGCGTAGCCGCCCTCGAAGGGCTCGACGATGCGGTCGTGCACCTCCCAGGTCTCGGTGCTGATCTCATCGAGGAACCATCGGTCGTGCGTCACGACCATGAGGGCGCCCGAGTTCGGCGACCAGCGCTTCTTGAGGTGTCCGGCGAGCCAGGTGATCGCTTCGACGTCGAGATGGTTGGTCGGCTCGTCGAGGGCGATGACGTCCCAGTCTCCGGTGAGGAGCTTCGCGAGCGACACCCGACGCCGCTGCCCACCGCTGAGAGAACCGATCTCGGCATCCCACGGGAGGTCGGTGAGCAGCCCTTCGATGACGTCGCGGATCCGCGCATCGCCCGCCCACTCGTACTCCGGGGTGTCGCCGACGACCGCCGCACTGATGGTGAGGTCGTCTGGCAGGTTGTCGGCCTGATCGAGCACGCCGATCCGCGTTCCTCCGCGCACCGTGACGCGTCCGGAGTTCGGTTCCTTGATGCCTGCCAGCATTCCGAGCAGGCTCGACTTGCCGTCGCCGTTGCGGCCGACTATGCCGATGCGGTCGCCCTCCTCGATGCCGAGGGTCACGGAGTCGAAGACGACCCTGGTCGGATATTCGAGGTGGAGGGCTTCAGCCCCGAGAAGATGTGCCATGTTCCTTCCAGGGTAGCCGCGTGCGACGAAGCGTCCGGCCGTTGCCCGGAAGGTTGCCTCCGACGGACGTCGCCCGATCTAGGATCGACGGGTGCCAAGGAATCGCCGGGTGTTCTCGCTCATGCTCGACAATCGCAAGGCGAAGCTGATGGAGTCGAAGAGACGACCCGGTCGCTTCGAGCTCAGCGTCGATGGGATTCCGCAGTCCGTCGTCTCTATGACCGATCCCACCGCGCTCGAATACGCCTACATCCAGCACATCGCCAGAGCGATGGACGCCGCGGCGGAGCCCGGTGCCCCGCTGTTCACCGTGCATCTGGGCGCCGGAGCACTCACGCTGGCTCGCTACGTCGCGGCCACGCGTGCCGGGTCCCCGCAGCTCGCGGTGGAGTTCGAACCCGCCCTCTACACCGCGGTGGTCGCCGCCCTGCCGCTGCCCTCCGGCACCGATCTGCGCGTCATCTTCGGCGATGCACGAGCGGTCGCAGACGCGGATCTCCCCGACGAGAAGCGCTCGTCGGCGCCCTCGTCCTCTGTCCCCGCGGTCGCCGCGGTCGCCGCGGCTGCAGCGGAGAGCACCGCGATCGACACCGACTGGGTGGATGCGCAGTTCACCGTCGTGGATCTGTGGGATGCCGCGGTCATCCGACATCGTGTGGCCAGCCAGGAGTTCTACCGCCGCGTCGCCGCACGCTCCGCCGCGGCGGGCGTCGTGGCCGTGAACCTGCTCGACGGGCACCCGTTCGAGTACTCACGGCGACAGGCGGCCACCCTGCGCACCGTGTTCGACCACGTCGCCGTCGTCCTCGACGCCGAACCGGAGGATGATGAAGGGCCACTGGGCAACGTCGTCATCTTCGCGAGCGACGAGCCGCTGAGCATCGTGACGATCCCCGAGCTTCTCGGCCCGCCACGACCTCATATGCTCCACGACGATTCTCTGACGTCGTGGATCGCCGAAGCGCGCATCATGACCGACGCCGACGGCACGGACTCCCCCGACCCCGACGATCCGATCTGGGACTAGCCCCGGCGCGACCGCCTCGTCAGCCCGCCTCGTCAGCCCGCCTCGTCAGCCCGTCTCGGTCGCTGCATCGGCCGAGACCGCCGGTGCGGTGACCGACCCCGCCGTGCGGAGGAACACGATGATCCAGCTGAAGATCAGCACGGCGGCGATCAGCTCGACAGCGGTGAGGTTGTAGTAGCCGACCGCGAAGAAGGCCGCGAGCAGGATGATCACCAGCACGTAGATCCACCCGAAGGCCACGAACACACGAGGGATGGTCGGCAGGAACCACGGCAGGCCGACCACGACGATCCCGAACACCACGGTCATACCCGTCGCGACGGTGTTGTGCAGGAGGAAGAACTCGTCCACCGGGAAGATACCGACGCACGCGAGCAAGATGCCCATCAGGATCAGTCCGCCGCGCACCATGAAGCGTCCTCGCCGTTCCTCCGGGCTCTCGGCCGGGAGCCCCGCGGTCGCGTAGCGGGAGATCGTCGTGATCATCACCCCGGCGATGACCAGCGTCACATTGAACGCGACCGATGCGCTGTTGGTGCTCATGCCGAGCGCTGACAGGTTGTCGCGCCACCAGTGCACGTCGCTGGAGGCGAGCATGCTGGCGAATGCGCCGACCACGAGGAAGACGGCGAGCACCAGCGACAGCACCATCGGGGTCAGGGCGACGGCACTGAGGAAACAGACGTATCCGGTCAGCGCGAAGGCGACCGCCACCAGGATGGCGCCGGGGAACGGGAACACCGGGGCATCGGTGAAGCTCCGCTCGAGGAGCTCGGCGACGCCGAGCCAGCCGAGGTACGCGATGGCCGCATGGGCGAAGGCGATGGCGGTGAGGTCGTACCACCGCAGCCGATCCCCCGGCACGCTGAACCCGTCGCGCGCCGCGCGGGGGTCGGGCTGCGCGGGTCGCACGGCGAGGCGCCCGAGGGTGAAGGCGATGACCGCGGTGATCGCGCCCCCGTACGCCGCGAAGACTCCGATCGAGCCGCTGCCGCTGATCGCCAGGTCGTGGCCCCAGAAGACCGGGAGTCCGATCAGGAATCCTGCGACGAAGAAACCGGCGCCGACGATCAGCGCCGTCGCCTCGAAGACGGCCTCCGCCGTCGCCGGGCCGCGCACCTGACGCAGCACCTGCATCACCCTGCTCGCGAGTGCGTTCATCCTCGTCCTTCCCGGTCCACATCCTAGAAGCCGCGCACGCCGCGCACCGGCCTGCGCGCGCCCGGGCGTTCGTCGCGTGTGCGACTAGCCTGGACGGGTGACCCAGACCATCGCCGCCCGCGCCGCCCTCCTCGACATGGACGGCACCCTCGTCGACTCGACCGCCGTCGTGGAACGGCTGTGGCTCGCATGGGCAGAGCCGCACGGCATCGATCCGGAGACGGTGCTGCGCACCGTGCACGGGCGACAGGGCCATCAGAGCATGGCGATCATGCTTCCGGAGCGCGATCATGCGATCAACCTCCACGAGAACGACATCATGCTCGCGAACGAGGCGGGTGACGTCGACGGAGTGATCGAGATCCCCGGCGCACGTGCGCTGCTCGATGCGCTGCGGCCCTTCCCACACGCGATCGTCACCTCCGCGAACGTCGCACTCATGACCGCACGGATGCGGGCCGCGGGCCTCACCGTTCCCGCACAGAGGGTCACGGCCGAGGATGTGTCCGCCTCCAAGCCCGACCCCGAAGGGTTCCTCCGCGCGGCAGAGCTGCTCGGGATCGCTCCGGCGGATTGTGTCGTGTTCGAAGACTCCGGTGCGGGCATCCAGGCGGGCCTCGCTGCGGGAATGCGCGTCGTCGGCGTGGGCACGCACGCCGCGGCCCACCACCCGACCGTCCTGGTCACCGACCTCTCCCAGGTCGCTGTCTCCCCCACGGCCGACGGGTTCGAGCTCACGATCGGCTGACGTCGCCCGCTCCTCCCGCCGACCCTTCACGATCTGCCCGCGCCGCTACGATGAGGCGATGCGACGTTTCCCCGCCTCGGTCTACGAAACCGGTGAGGAGCCCGATCCGCGCTTCTCCCTCGCGAACGAGCGGACGTTTCTCGCCTGGACGCGCACCGGGCTCGCGCTGATCGCCGGTGGCGTCGCCCTCGAGGTGCTCGGCCTCGACCTCCACGCCGGCTTCCGTCTCGCAGCCTCGCTGGTGCTGATCGTCACCGGCACTGCCGTCGCACCGCTGGCCTGGTGGGAGTGGATGCGCGCCGAACGTGCGATGCGTCGCTCCCGCCCACTGCCCGGAGCATTCTCTGCCGTGGTGCTCGCGATCGTGGTGACGGTCGTCGGCCTGCTCGTCCTGGCCGGGGTGCTCTGGCGGTGACGGCTCGCAGGTCGGATGCCGGACGACCGGATGCTCCGGGGCCACACGCACAGGGGCCTTTCGATCCGGGCCTGCAACCCGAGCGCACCGAACTCGCCTGGCGCCGCACGGCCCTCGCGATCGCCATCGGCTCGCTGGTGTCGCTGCGCGTCTTCCCTCTGCTGCTACCGCCCGCCTTCACCGCGTGGGGGTACGTCCCCGGTGCTGTCGGCCTCGTGGCGGCCTGCGCCCTCTGGTTCGCGGCACGCCGACGTCAGCTGCGGATGACCGCATGGCTGCACTCGACACTTCCGGGCGCGACGCCGCCGGGCTCGGCGCGGATCACGGCGCCCGGCGGAGGGCTGCTCGTCGCCCTCACCGCTCTCGCAACGGCATTCGGGGTCCTGTGCATCGGGATCGTCGTCGTGTCGTCGTTCGTTCAGTTCCGCGGATAGTCCTCGAAGATCAGCGTCGTCCTCGTCGAGCGGATCGAGGGGATCGCCTGGATGTCCTCCAGCACGATGCGACGCAGATCGCGGGCGTCGTTCGCGCGCACCAGCAGGATCACGTCGAAGTCGCCACCGACCAGCGCCATGTGCTCGATCTCGGGTATCGAGCGCAGCCGTTCGCTCACCGCCTGCCAGGTCGCCTGCTCGATCGCGAGAGTCACGTAGGCACTGGCGTGGTGCCCGAGCAGCACAGGGTCGGTGCGCACCGTGTACCCCGTGATGACGCCTGTGTCGGTGAGCCGTTTGATCCTCGCGTGCGCACCGGCGCGCGAGATGTGCACGGCATCCGCGATCGCGGTCATCGACGCGCGCGCATCCTGACGCAGTTCCTCGAGGATTGCCCGATCCGTCTCATCCAGAGCGACCATGCGACCCCTTCCTCGATGCAGAACTTCTGACACTTCGCTCAAGAATGCCTCATGTGACGAGCTTTCATCCACGATTCCGCAAAAGATCTTGGATGAGTGACGCCCCAGAGGCATGCTGTCCTCATCGAGTTCGGCAAGGAGGGCGAACGCATGCTGCACACCGACCTGCTCCCGCGCGACACCGCGGTGCAACTGATCGACGAAGACGGAACGGCCGTCGCCGACGAGCGGTATGCGCTCCCCGATTCGGACACGCTGCTCGCGGCGTACCGCGGGCTCGTCGAGGGCCGGCGCATCAACGATCAGGCCGGAGCCCTCGTGCGCCAGGGCCGCCTCGCCGTCTACCCGTCGTCGCACGGGCAGGAAGCCTGCCAGGTCGGTGCCGCCATGTCGCTCGGCGCCACGGATTGGCTGTTCCCCACCTATCGCGACTCGGTCGCCGTCATCGCGCGCGGTGTCGACCCCGCCGATGCGATGGTGCTCCTCAAGGGCGACTGGCATTCGGGGTACGACGTGCGCGCCCACCGCGTCGCCCCGCAGGCCACTCCGCTCGCCACCCAGCTGCTGCACGCCGTCGGCTTCGCCCAGGCGGCGAAGCATCGGGGCGAGGACACTGTCGTCCTCGCGCTCTGCGGCGACGGCGCCACCAGTGAGGGCGACTTCCACGAAGCCATGAACTTCGCCGCGGTGTTCCACGTCCCCGTGGTCTTCTTCGTGCAGAACAACGAGTTCGCGATCTCGGTCCCGCTCTCTCGCCAGACGGCCGCCCCCTCGCTCGCCCACAAGGCCATCGGCTACGGGATGCCCGGGCAGCGGGTCGACGGCAACGACGTCGCCGCCGTGGTCGCCGTGCTCGACGAGGCCATGTCTCGCGCCCGCGCCGGCGGAGGGCCGAGCCTCGTCGAGGCGCACACGTATCGGATGCAGGCGCACACCAACGCCGACGACGACACCCGCTACCGGGAGCGCGACGAGGTGCAGGCCTGGATCGCCCGTGACCCGCTGCTGCGCCTTCGGGCGCACCTGACCGCCACCGGTGCGCTCGACACCGCGACCGAGGAGCGCTTCGCTTCGGGAGCCGAGGAGATCGCCGCAGCGATGCGGACCGCGCTGAACACCGACACCGTTCTCGACCCTGAAGACCTGTTCCGCTTCGTGACCGAGACCCGATCCTCTCAGCTCGACGAGCAGTGGGACCTGCTGCGCGGCGAGATCGAGCGGTCGCGTCTCACCGATGCCGGAGCCGGAGCCGGAGCCGGAGCCGCGATGAACGGAGCACGCCGATGACGATCGCACAGGACGACACCCGCACCGAGAGCGAAGCCGCCACGGTGACGACGATGACGATGGCCGCCGCGTTGAACCGCGCCCTGGCCGATGCCATCGAGTCCGATCCCGATGTCGTGGTGTTCGGCGAAGACGTGGGCGCGCTGGGCGGCGTCTTCCGCATCACCGACGGTCTCACCGCCCGGTTCGGCGAAGAGCGCTGCTTCGACACCCCGCTCGCGGAATCCGGCATCGTCGGCACCGCTGTCGGCATGGCCATGAACGGCCTTCGTCCCGTGGTCGAGATGCAGTTCGATGCGTTCGCGCTCCCCGCCTTCGAGCAGGTCGTCAGCCACGTCGCCAAACTCGGCAACCGCACCCGGGGCGGCATGCGGATGCCGTTGGTGATCCGCATCCCCTTCGGCGGCGGCATCGGCGGGGTGGAGCATCACTGCGACTCGTCCGAGGCCTACTACGCGCACACGCCCGGCCTCACGGTCGTCAGCCCGTCCACTCCGCAGGATGCTTACTCGCTGCTGCGTGCGGCGATCGCCTCCCCCGACCCTGTGGTCTTCCTCGAACCGAAGAAGCTCTACTGGGCCAAGGGCGAGGTCGACACCTCGGTCACCGCCGACCTGGGAACGGCCCGAATCGCCCGTGAGGGTTCCGACGTGACGCTCCTGGCATACGGGTCATCGGTTCCGCTCGCGCTCGACGTCGCCGACGTCGCCGCCGCCGAGGGGCGCAGCGTGCAGGTCGTCGACGTGCGCTCGCTCTCGCCGTTCGACGATGCGACGGTGACGGCCGCCGTGAAGTCGACCGGCCGCGCCGTGGTCATCGCCGAGGCCCCGGGATACGTGAGCGTCGCATCCGAGATCCAGGCTCGCGTCTTCGAGCGCTGCTTCGAGTACCTCGCAGCTCCCGTGCGACGGGTGACCGGCTTCGACACTCCGTATGCCCCGCCGAAGCTCGAGCACTGGTACCTGCCCGACGTCGATCGCGTGCTCGACGCGATCGACACGCTGCACTGGGAGGACGACGCATGAGCACCCCGCTGAAGCCGCACGCCCGCACGCAGGTGTTCCTCCTGCCCGACCTCGGCGAAGGCCTCACCGAGGCCGGACTCGTGCAGTGGCTCGTGTCGGTGGGAGACACCATCACGACCGATCAGCCGATCGCCGAGGTCGAGACCGCGAAGAGCATCGTCGAGCTGCCGTCGCCGTTCGCCGGCATCGTCACCGCGCTGCACGGCACCGCCGGCGACACGATCGACGTCGGTGCCCCCGTGCTCGAGGTGGCGGACTCCCTGCCGTCTCCGGCCGCGCCCACCGCCGAACCGGCGCAGCCCGAGCACGACGCCTACCGCGAAGAGGAGCGCGCGGGTTCGGGGAACGTGCTCATCGGCTACGGCACCACCGCGCGTCCCACCATGGGGCGACGCCGTCCGTCAGCCGCCTCGGTGTCTGCGTCTCGGGCACCGGCGACAGCATCGATCCCCATGCCGACCGCGATCCGTTCCGCCCCGAGCACCCCCGCGACTCCTCCTCCGTCGCGATCGGCCGACCGCAGACCTGTCGCTGTCCGCTCCCCTCTCGTTCGCCGGCTCGCTCGGGACCTCGGTCTCGACGTGCACTCGATCGCCGCGACCGGCACCGACGGCGCCGTGACGCGCGCAGACGTGCTGCGGGCCGCCGTCGAGAACGCCGTCGACACTGCCGTGGACACTGCCGTCGACACTGCCGCCGCGCACCATGACGGCTCCACCGCAGGCGGCGGCACGCCCGGAAACCCGCTCGCCGAGACGGTCGACGGTCTCGGCGTGCGCTCCCGCGAGCGGATGTCGCCGCTGCGCAAGGCCGTGAGTGCGAAGCTCTCCCGCAGCCGTTCCGAGATCCCCGAGGCCACCGTCTGGGTCGACGTCGATGCCACCGCGCTGTGGGACCTGCGTTCGCAGATGGCACCGGAGGGGGGCATGGCTCCGTCGGTGACCGCGCTCCTCGCACGTTTCGTCCTGCTCGCCCTCGAGGACTATCCCGTGCTCGCATCGCGCCTCAGCGAGAGCGGGGACGAGATCATCTCGTTCGACGGCGTGAACCTCGGCATCGCGGCAGACACCGAACGGGGGCTCCTTGTTCCGGTGCTCCCCCGCGCGCACGCGCTCACGGTCGCGCAGCTCGACACGGCGCTGCGCGAGCTCACCGCCACGGCGCGCTCCGGGACGATGCCGCCGGAGCGCCTGCGGGGATCGACGTTCACCCTCAACAACTACGGCGGCCTCGGGGTCGACGGCTCGGCCGCGATCATCAACCACCCCGATGTGGCGATCCTCGGCATCGGGCGGATCATCGAGCGACCGTGGGTCGTGGAGGGGGCGATCGTGGCGCGCCGGATCGTGCAGCTCTCCCTCGCGTTCGACCACCGGGTGTGCGACGGCGGCTACGCCGCGGGCTTCCTGCGGCGGGTGACCGAGCTCATCGAGCATCCGCTGCGCGCGTTCGGGAGGGTCTGAGTCTGCCGCAGTGCGGTGGACTCAGACTCCGATCACGAGAACCTGAGAGGGCGCTTTGTCGCGTCCTCCACCGTGATTCCGATGATCACCGCACCGGGGTCGACGACGTCACGATCGGTGTGGAATCGGAAGAGACGGCCGTCGCGCGTCGCAACGTCGTACCAGTCGTCTCCGGACGAGGCGACGGTGACCGTCGTCCCACCGGGAAATGCCGCGATCGCGTCGGCGATCGGAGCACCCACCCGAACGCCGCCTCGAAGGGGGAGCGCGGCGCCGTCCTGGGCATCCTCGTCGAAGATACGCTCATTGCCGACGGTGATCGATGCCACGGCGGAACCGTCATCCGTCGTGGCGACCAGTATCGACCCGGTACCTTCTGCGTTCACAAGCTTCCACGGATAGCCCGCGCCTGCGGGTTCGATAACCCGAGCGGCCTGCCCTGCGGCGACCGCATCGGCGATCGGATCTCCCAGGTGGATCAGCCCGACACCACCAGCCGAGATCGCCCACTCGCTCCACGGCGCCGATTCATCGGTCTCAGCCTCGGCATCGGGTGTCGGAGGGTTCGCGGTGAATTCCTGCGTGAGCGCGGCCCGAGCTTCCTCCGCACGTTCGTGGAGCTTCTTCGCGATCACCTCAGCGTCGGGGATGGCCTCACCGTTGATCGACTGAGACACCTGCACGAGCACGTTGCCCACGGCCGCATACCCCAGGAATGTCGAGTTTCCGCCCTCGCTCTCCGGCAGCGTCACCGTGCCGGCAACCGCTCGCACGTCGTCCGATTCCACAGGCCGGACCGATTCGAATGTCGCGGCGCCGGCGAAATCGAAGTTCGCGCACTGCGAGGATGCCTCGACGAGCTGGTCCATGCGCGCTTGGGCGTGGGCCTCGTCGGCGAACTGCAGAGCCATCATGGCGCCGAAGCGATAGTCCGAATCAGCTGTCGTCGTCCAGCGCACATTGCGCGACCCGATGCTCCACAGCGACTGCTCGACGAAGAGGACGCTGCAGATCTCCGGGATCGGCAGCGGACCCCCGCCGTCGGAAATCTGCGCAAGAACAGAGGAGGGTTCGCCGATCTCCGTCGAACCGGGGAGCAGAGCAGCGATCTCGTCGGACGTGAACAGAAGTGCGTTCAACTCATCGCCGGTGAAGATGGCTGGTCCGGCATACGGCTCCGGTGATGGCGTCTCCGGAGCAGCTGTCGGTGTCGGTTCCGGATCCATCCCCAGGGTGCATGCCGTGAGCGCGAGAAGTGCGGTCAGAACGACACCACTGAATTTGATGCGTGCGAACCTGGAGCGCGCCATGCGAACCTCCGTCAAGTTGTACTGACCACCGCCCTGGTGCCCCTGACAGCGATCGTAGAGTTTCCCCACTCGATGGCGTAATACGGAGGAGCGGGGTCGAGATCAGAACGATATAAGTCGCATGCCCTATCGGACATATACCGACCAGACCACTCACCCTCCGACACTGCGCGCTATGCGGTACGCTCGGCGATTACTGACCGACCATTCGGTCATGAATAACCGGAGTGCTTCATCGCCCTCTCCCCCCGGAATCGCAGAACAACGGAGTTCGCATGACGTCAGCAGTGTCCGACCGCACCTCGTCCGCACGAATGCCCGCCGAAGAACGGAGGGTGCTCGCCGGCACCCTCGTCGGTACGTCGATCGAGTGGTACGACTTCTTCATCTACGCCCAGGCCGCAGGGCTGGTCCTCGCGCCCCTGTTCCTCGCCCCCATCGCCGAGGAGAGTCCCGGCTTCGCGCAGGTGCTCTCCTTCGCCACGATCGGCATCTCGTTCCTCTTCCGCCCCCTGGGGGCGATCGTCGCCGGCCACCTCGGCGACAAGCTCGGGCGCAAGAAGATGCTCGTGCTCACACTCATCATGATGGGACTGTCCACGTCTCTGATCGGTCTCCTGCCGACGTACGCGGCCATCGGCGTGGCCGCGCCCATCCTGCTCATCCTGCTCCGCATCATGCAGGGGTTCTCCGCGGGTGGCGAGTGGGGCGGCGCGGCATTGATGGCAGTCGAGCATGCACCGAACAACCGACGAGGGCTCTTCGGGGCCTTTCCGCAGATCGGCGTGCCTGTCGGCATGATCCTCGCGACCTCGACACTGTGGGTGCTCACCAGCTCGATGTCGCCGGAGGCCTTCCTCGAGTGGGGGTGGCGCATCCCGTTCCTGCTCTCGATCGTGCTCATCGCTGTCGGTTACGTGATCCGTCGCGCGGTCGACGAGAGCCCGGTCTTCGAGGATCTGCGACGTCGCCGCAAGGAGGCCTCCGCCCCGCTGAGCCGCCTGTTCCGCCAGAACACCAAGCAGGTCGTCCTGACCGCGATCATCTTCATCGCGAACAACGCGGCGGGCTACCTGCTCATCGCCTTCTTCGCGACCTACGCCGTCACGACGCTGGGCATGGAACGTCCGCCGGTGCTGCTGGCGACGACGCTCGCCTCGTTCGGCTGGCTCATCTTCACCCTGTGGGGCGGACATCTCTCCGATCGACTCGGCCGCATCCGCACCTTCCAGATCGGCTACGTGGCGCTCGCGCTCTGGGCGGTGCCGATGTGGTTCCTGATCGATACCGCGAACATCCTCTGGTACTTCGTGGCGCTGTTCGTGATGACGTTCGCCCTCGGCTTGTCGTACGGCCCTCAGGCCGCCCTCTACGCGGAGATGTTCCCCGCGAACGTGCGCTACTCGGGCGTCTCGATCGGGTACGCCCTCGGCGCCATCCTCGGCGGAGCCTTCGCACCGATGATCGCCGAGGCTCTGATGAACCAGTTCCACGCGGCATGGACGATCGGCGTCTACATCGCCGTGGCCGCCGTGATCTCGCTCATCGGCGTCTCGCTCGTCAAAGAGACGAAGGGCGTGGATCTGCACACCTGACGAGCCGATCGACGACGCGGGATCGCGGTGGTCACCGCGCCTGTGCCATAATTACCGGACGATCGGTCAGTAATTCGGGCCGATCGTCCGGACTGACCGATCAGCCGGACGACGGTCGCCGTCGAGACAACGAAGTCAGGAGTTCCGCATGACCGAGGCATATCTCGTCGGAGGCGTACGCACCCCGGTCGGACGCTACGGCGGCGCCCTCGCCTCCGTGCGCCCCGACGACCTCGCGTCGATCGTCGTGCGCGAAGCGGTGCGGCGCGCGGGGATCGACCCCCTGCAGGCGGAGATCGACGAGGTGATCCTCGGTGCGGCCAACCAGGCCGGGGAAGACAACCGCAACGTCGCCCGGATGGCCGTCCTGCTCGCGGGCCTCCCCGACACCGTGCCCGCCATCACGGTCAACCGGCTGTGCGCCTCCGGGATGTCGGCCGTCACGATGGCAGCGCAGGCGATCCGCGCCGGTGATGCCGACCTCATCGTCGCCGGCGGCGTCGAGTCGATGACACGCGCCCCCTGGGTGCAGGCCAAACCGGAGAAGGCCTGGGCGAAGCCGGGCGCTGCTTTCGACACCTCGATCGGCTGGAGATTCCCGAACCCCCGCCTGCTCGCACGAGAGAAGGCGACGTTCACGATGCCGGAGACCGCAGAAGAGGTCGCTCGCGTCGACGGCATCACCCGCGACGAAGCGGATGCGTTCGCACTGCGATCGCAACAGCGCGCTGCATCGGCGATCGCCGATGGACGCTTCGAGGCGGAGATCGTCGGCGTCCCCCTCGACGCCGCCGTCAGCGCCGGTGCGGAGGTCCTCGTGGACGAGGGCCCCCGTCCGGAGACGACGCTCGAGGGCCTTGCGCGCCTGCGTCCCGTCGTTGCCGGCGGTCAGGTCGTGACCGCCGGCAACTCCAGCGCCCTCAACGACGGCGCCTCCGCGATCACGGTCGCGAGTGCGGAGGCCGTGGAGCGCTACGGTCTGGTCCCGCGCGCCCGCATCGTCGCCGGCACCAGCGCGGGCCTCGCTCCCGAGATCATGGGCCTCGGCCCGGTTCCTGCGACGCAGAAGGCGCTGCGACGGGCCGGGCTCTCCATCGACGACATCGGCTCGATCGAGCTCAACGAGGCGTTCGCCACCCAGTCCATCGCCTGCATCCGACGCCTCGGCCTCGATGAGGCGCGCGTGAACGCCGACGGTGGGGCCATCGCCCTCGGCCATCCGCTCGGCTCCTCCGGATCCCGTCTGCTCGTCACCCTCCTCGGCCGCATGGAGCGCGAAGGCTCTCGATACGGACTCGCCACCATGTGCGTCGGCGTGGGGCAGGGCGCAGCCGTGATCGTGGAGAAGGTCTGATGGCCGCCGGCCCCCTCGACAGCGGACCGCTCGTCGTCGAGCGTCACGACGACCGCGTGGTGGCGACGCTCCACCGACCGCACAAGCGCAACGCGATCGACCAGGCCACGATCGACGCGATCCACGTGCTGTGCGCCGAACTCGAAGCCGTGCCGCGCCCGCTGATCCTCACCGGGGCCGGAGGAGTGTTCGCCGCGGGCGCCGACATCGCCGAGCTGCGCGAGCGCCGTGCGGCCGATGCGCTTCGTGGGATCAACGCCCACGCGTTCGTCCGGCTGGCCGAGCTGCCGATGCCGGTCATCGCCGCGATCGACGGGTACGCCCTCGGTGGAGGAGCCGAACTCGCCTATGCCGCGGACATCCGCATCGCCACGCCATCGCTCGCCATCGGCAACCCCGAGACCGGGCTGGGCATCCTCGCCGCAGCGGGCGCAGGGTGGCGCCTGAAGGAGATCATCGGAGACGCCAGGGCGATCGAGCTGCTGCTCACCGGTCGCACCGTGAAGGCCGATGAGGCGCTGCGCATCGGTCTCGTATCGGCGATCCATGAGACCGCGGAGCTTCTGCCCGCCGCCCATGCCCTCGTCGATCGCATCGCCCGCAACGACCGGGCAGCCATCATCGCGACCAAGCGTGTCTTCCGCGCGCCGCGCGACCACCACCCCGCCGTCGACCTGGAAGCGCAGGCCGAGCTCTTCGAGAGTCCGGAGAAGTTCCGGCGGATGACCGACTTCCTGGAGCGGAGAGACCGATGACCGAGAGCAGTTCCCCGGCCCCGCGACACGTGGGGGTGCTCGGCGGCGGACGCATGGGCGCCGGGATCGCCCACGCATTCCTGCTGGCAGGCTCCCGCGTCACCGTCGTCGAACGCGATGCCGATGCGGCCAGATCGGCATCGGCCCGCGTGCTCGAATCCGTCGACTCCTCGATCGCCAGAGGCACGGCGGGCGAATCCGTCGACCGGTACCGGGAGCGTCTCGCCACGGGCACGGATACGGCGCTGTTCGCGTCGAGCGCGCTCGTCGTCGAGGCGGTGCCGGAAGACCTCGCCCTCAAGATCGATGCGCTCCGACGCGTCGAGGCGGCGATCACGCCCGACGCGGCGATCGCCTCGAACACCTCCTCCATCTCGATCGATGAGCTGGCCGCCGTGCTCGATCACCCCTCACGCTTCCTCGGCATGCACTTCTTCAACCCCGTGCCGGCCTCCACGCTCGTCGAGATCGTGCGGGGTGCGACCACCGCTCCCCCGCTCGTCGATTCCGCCCGCAGCTGGGTGGAGGCGCTGGGCAAGACCCCGATCGTGGTGGCAGATGCCCCCGGATTCGCGTCCTCCCGACTCGGCGTCGCCGTCGGCCTCGAGGCGATCCGCATGCTCGAGGAAGGCGTCGCCTCCGCCGAGGACATCGACGCCGCGATGACGCTCGGATACAAGCACCCGGTCGGCCCGCTCCGGCTCACCGACATCGTCGGCCTCGACGTGCGGCTCGGCATCGCCGAGTACCTCGCCGCGCATCTGGGCGAGCGCTTCGAACCTCCCGCCCTGCTGCGTCGACTGGTCGCCGAGGGACACCTCGGCCGCAAGAGCGGACGCGGCTTCTACGAATGGGACGCCTCATGAAGGGAACCCTGATGAAAGGAACCCACATGAAAGGAACAGAGATGATCGAGACCCTCCCCAGCTACGTCCAGGGAGAGTGGTGGACGCCGTCGTCCGACGCGAAGACCACCGAGGTCCGGGATGCGTCGACGGGTGAGGTCGTGGCCCGTGTCTCGACCGACGGACTCGATCTGGGCGCCGCACTCGAGCACGCCCGCACCGTGGGCCAGACATCCCTGGGAGAACTCACCTTCCATCAGCGTGCCGTGCGCCTCAAGCAACTGGCTCTCGCCCTGACGGAACGCAAGGCCGAGCTGTACGAGCTCTCCAGCCGCACCGGTGCCACGGCGCAGGATTCCTGGGTGGACATCGACGGCGGGATCGGCGTGCTGTTCGCGTACTCGAGCAAGGGCCGACGCGAGCTGCCGAATGCGAAGGTGTATGTCGACGGAGGCGTGGAGAACCTGTCCAAGGACGGCTCCTTCCTCGGCCGCCACATCTACACGCGGCTGCGCGGCGTCGCCGTGCAGATCAACGCCTTCAACTTCCCGGTCTGGGGATCGCTCGAGAAGTTCGCGCCCGCGTTCCTCGCCGGCGTCCCGACCCTGGTGAAACCCGCCACCCCCACCGGGTACCTCGCCGAAGCCATGGTGCGCGTGATGGTGGAGTCGGGGCTCCTTCCCGACGGCTCGCTGCAGCTCGTCTCGGGCAGCGTGCCCGGTCTCTTGGACGAGCTGCGGCTGGGCGACCTCGTGGCCTTCACCGGTTCGGCGTCGACGGCCGAGCAGCTGCGCGCTCACGATTCCGTGCAGACGGGAGGTGTGCGCTTCACGAGCGAGACCGATTCGATCAACGCCTCGATCCTCGGGACGGATGCCGTCTCCGGCACGCCCGAGTTCGACGCGTACGTCAAGCAGCTCGTCGCCGAGATGACCACCAAGGCCGGCCAGAAGTGCACGGCGATCCGCCGCGCGATCGTGCCGACGACTGCCGTCGACGACGTCATCGCCGCAGTCCGGGAACGCCTCTCGACACGTGTCGTCCTCGGCGACCCCCGCGCCGAGGGCGTGACGATGGGTCCGCTCGCCTCGATCGCGCAGCGCGAGGAGGTGCTGCGTCAGGTCGCCCGCCTGCAGGCCGGCGGAGGAGAGCTCGTGATCGGCACGACCGATGCACCGACCGTCCGGCACGGCGACGGCAGCGAAGGGCCGGCCCCCGACGGTGCGTTCGTGGCGCCGATGCTGCTGCGGTTCCCCGACCCGGAAAGCGCGGCGGTCAACGAGATCGAGGCGTTCGGCCCGGTGTCGAGCATCGTCGGCTACCGCACCCTCGATGAGGCGAGCGCCCTCGTGGCCCGGGGCGGAGGGTCGCTCGTGACGAGTGTGGCCACGCACGACCCCGAGGTCGCTGTCGCACTCGCGACCGGCATGGCCGCGTACAACGGGCGCGTGCTCTTCCTCGATCGCGATGATGCGCGCAGCTCGACCGGGCACGGTTCCCCGCTCCCGAACCTCGTGCACGGCGGCCCCGGGCGCGCGGGCGGAGGCGAGGAGCTCGGCGGCATCCGCGCCGTGCTGCACCACATGCAGCGCACCGCGGTGCAGGGCTCGCCCGAGATGATGACCGCCCTCACCGGCGTCTGGCATCAGGGAGCGACCTCACGCCCGTACGAGCAGAGCGACGGAGTGCATCCCTTCCGCAAGTCGCTGGCCGAGCTCCATGTGGGCGACCAGGTGGCGAGCGGTTCCCGCACCGTCACCCTCGAGGACATCGAGACGTTCGCCGCATTCACCGGCGACACGTTCTACGCCCACATGGATGAGACCTCGGCCGCAGCGAACCCGTTCTTCCCGGGACGCGTCGCCCACGGCTATCTGCTGGTGTCGTGGGCTGCGGGGCTCTTCGTCGACCCGGCGCCCGGCCCCGTGCTCGCCAACTCCGGGCTCGAGAATCTGCGGTTCGTGACGCCGGTCTCCCCTGGCGACGACATCCGCGTCGAGCTCACCGCCAAGCAGATCACTCCGCGGGAGACCGACGAGTACGGGGAGGTGCGCTGGGATGCCGTGCTGAAGAACCAGCACGACGACATCGTGGCCACCTACGATGTGCTCACGCTGGTCGCGAAGGAGAAGGCGCAGGTCTGACGGCGGCGTCGCAACGACCGCCGGATCCCGGTCAGACGGCAGGGACTCCGGCGTCGTCGTTCGTGCGCAGCCCGTCGAGGGCGATCGCGACCACGTCGTCGGCGAGACGGTCGGCGCCCTCGCGCCCCCCGGGCCGGTACCACTCGACGATCGAGTTGATCATCCCGAACACGAGACGCGCGACCACGCTCGCATCGATGTCGGCACGCAACGCGCCCTCGCTCTGCGCCTCCGACACCAGCGCGGTGATCCGACGGTCGAAAGCCCGACGGCGGATCAGCGCCTTGCGCTCCACGTCGGTGTTGCCCCGTACGCGCAGCAGCAGCGTCACGGCCGGCAGCTGCTCCACGAGCACACGGACGGCACCGCGCAGCACATGCTCGAGGCGGTCCACCGCGTTCGAGGCCTCCGGTCCATCCTCCGATTCCAGAAGCGGGTTCTCGACCACGGCTTCCAGGCCGCTGAGCGCCGCGTCGAGCGCGAGGTCGAGGATCTCGTCCTTCGATCCGAAGTGGTGATAGATCGCCGACTTCGACAGGCCGAGCCGCTCGGCGAGCATGCCGATCGACGTCGCGTCGTACCCGTGCTCGTTGAAGGCGGCGACGGCGACGCCGAGGATCCCCTGCTGGTCGTAGCCGGGGCGGCCGCGTCGTGTGCTCTGCATCTCGGACATCACCCCACAGTCTCGCACCCGATCAGCCGCACAGGCCGGATCGCCGGCCGCGAGGCGATCCGGGTGTCGCCCGTCGTCACCGCAGGTCGTACACCCGCTTGTACTTCCCCTCGCTTCGCGGCAGCGTCCCCGGCTCTTCCAGCTGGACGGCGACCGTCGACCCGACGAAGATCTTGATGCGCTGCGCGAGCACCTCCGCGGCGCTCTGGCAGGTCTCGACGGACAGGTCGGGGTGGCGTTCGATCCGCACCTTCAACGTGTCCATCCGGCCGTCCTTCGACAGCTCGAGGATGAAGTGCGGCGTCAGCTGTTCGATCCCCAGCACCAGCTCCTCGATCTGGGTGGGGAACAGGTTCACCCCGCGCAGGATGATCATGTCGTCGTTGCGGCCCGTGATCTTCTCCATGCGGCGCATCCCCGCACGCGCGGTCCCCGGCAGCAGACGGGTGAGGTCGCGGGTGCGATAGCGGATCACGGGGAAGGCCTCCTTCGTCAGCGAGGTGAACACGAGTTCGCCGAGCTCCCCGTCCGGCAGCACCGCCCCGCTCTCGCCGTCGATGATCTCCGGCAGGAAGTGGTCCTCCCACAGATGCGGGCCGTCCTTCGTCTCGAGGCATTCATTGCCCACCCCGGGCCCCATGACCTCGCTGAGTCCGTAGATGTCCAGAGCGTCGATTCCCAGACGCTGTTCGAGCTCGTGGCGCATCTCGTTCGACCACGGCTCGGCGCCCAGGACAGCGACCTTCAACGACGTGGAGCGCGGGTCGACCCCCTGCGCCGCCATCGCGTCGGCGATCGTGAGCAGATAGCTCGGAGTGCACAGGATCGCATCCGGCTCGAAATCGAGGATCAGCTGCACCTGACGGGCCGTCTGGCCACCGGACATCGGGATGACGGTCGCACCGAGCGCTTCGATGCCCGCGTGCGCGCCGAGTCCCCCCGTGAACAGTCCGTATCCGTAGGCGTTGTGCACCTTCATGCCGGCGCGGATGCCACTCGCCCGCAGCGAACGCGCCACCAGAGAAGCCCACCGGTCGAGATCGCCCCTCGTGTAGCCGACGACCGTCGGCCGGCCCGTGGTGCCGCTGGATGCGTGGATGCGGGCGACGTCGGACATCGGCACCGCGAACATCCCGAACGGATAGGTCTCGCGCAGATCCGCCTTGGTCGTGAACGGCAGCCGCTGCACGTCATCCAGGGTGCGGATGTCATCCGGATGCACACCCGCATCATCGAACTTGCGCGTGTAGAGAGGGACGTTCGCGTACGCATGGCGAACGGTCTGCTGAAGCCGTTCGAGCTGGAGAGCCGCGATCTCCTCGCGACTCATACGCTCTTCGGCGTCGAGCTCGTCGGCTGCGGGAGGGCGGACACGGGAGGGCGTTGCGGTCGTCGTCGACACGAGGGGCTCCGGAGGTGGGGATCAGAAGGTCTGGTTGGTGGTGCGGGAGCGTCCGCGGAACTCGGCGACGGGATCACCCTGCTCGTCGACGACGCTCACGTCATAGATGCCGGAGCGGCCCGTGCGCGTCCGTCGGACCGCCGTCGCGGTGAGCGTCTGGCCGGAGACGGTCGATTTGAGAAAGGAGATGTCCGCACCCGCCGCGACCGTCACCCGGTCGTCCTCGTTGCACGCGATCGCGAAGGCAGTGTCGGCGAGGGCGAACACGAAGCCGCCGTGCGTGATGTGGAAGCCGTTCGTCATGTCATCCCGCACGCGCATCGACACGACCGCATGGCCCGGATCGTCTCGTTCGACGACGAGCCCCAGTGCGGTCGATGCGCGGTCACGTTCCATCATGGCTCGATTCGGGCGCACGGCATCCGGCGTCTGCGTCGTCGCTTTCGTCATCGTCGACCTCCTCGTCGAGCGGGTCGGATGCGCACCTGCAGCACCCGATCCGCTCATACTAACCGACCGATCGTTCAGTTAGTCAAACGGAAGCCCCGCCGAGCTTTCCGAGCGTCCCGCCCCCTCGGGGTGAAGCTCAGCCGAAGTCGGGGAGCCGGCGCAGCGTCGCGTCCTCCGTCAGGATTCCGGTGATCACGGCATCCGGGTCCGCGGCGTCGCGATCGACGCGGAACCGGATCGCCTCTCCCTCGCGAGTCGTCCACTGGTACAGGTACTCCCCCGACGACACGATCCTGATCGATGTCCCGCCCGGGAACGCGCTCATGGCTTCGGCCACGGTGTCCCCGATCCTCACATCGCCTGCCGCCGGCAGCGCAGCCGGGTCCTCACGCGGCTCATCCGCGACGTTGGCGAAGCCGACCGAGGCGGCGACCACCACGGTGGCGCCGTCGTCCGTCCAGAGAAGCAACGACGCAGCCCCGTCGGGACTGACGATCCGGGTCTGCCCGCCCGCCCACTCCGACCGGATGACCTCCGCTCCCGGCACCGCCGCGATGGCGTCGTCGAGCTCGGTTCCGAGGACGATCGGTCCGATACCCTCGACGGTCACGTCCCACGTGCTCCACGCGGCTCCGGGGTCGACCGCGGGCGGGGAGGCAGGGGCCTCCGGCGGATTCGCGGTCAGCTCCTCGACCAGCCGCTTCTGGGCGGCGGAAGCCTGGTCCCGAAGGAAGGACGCGGCCTGCGCACTGTCGAAGGCGGCTTCACCGGAGAACGGCTGCCAGAAGTTCACGAGCACATTGCCGACCGAGGCATACCCCTGGTACAGACGGTGTCCGCCGCCGAAGCCGTCATCGATCACCAGCGACCCCGCGACGGCTCGAACTCCGTCCTCGGACTCCGCCGTGGTCGAATCGAACGTCGACGCGCCGCCCCCGTACGCGAACGGCGCGCACTGCTGAGCGGCGTCGACGTACGTGTCCATGAGCCCCTGCGCCGCCGCCTCGTCGGCGAACTGGAGCACATGCAGCCACCCGTCCCTCTGCTCCGGCACAGCGCTGGACCAGGTGACGGAGCGTGCACCGATCGACGTCAGGGAAGGTTCGTACACCAACGAGTTGCAGATCGCCGGCGAGAGGTCGGGACCACCGCCGTCGGCGACCTGGATCAGTGACGGTGTCGGCGTGCCGACCTCACCGACGTCGGGCAGGATCCTCGCGATATCCTCCGCGCTCGGCAGGAACCAGTCGAGCTCGTCGCCGACGAAGACCGCGGGGCCGGCATAGGGCTCCGGTGCCGATTCGACCGGCGACGGGGTCGGTTTCGGTGTCGTCTGAGGAGCCGGGGTGCATCCGGACAGGGCCACGACGGCCCCCACGGCCAGCAGCCCGAGAGTTGATCGCGAAAAGGACCGCAGCGCGGACATGAGCCCTCCGATTGCTCGTGGGTGGCCACTCGGCCCCCCTCTCCCCTGAGCTTAAGGGCCGGCCCGCCACAGCGTCACGGAGCACGCATGTCGATATCAGAATGAAACGGAGAGTATGCCGCTGCCCGCATATGGTGCGGGCTGACCCGGTTCGCTCACCCGTCGACGAGCGCGGCGGCAGCAGCCGCACGTGCCGCATCGGCCGAAGGAGCGCCGACCGCGGCGGCCGCGGCCCGTGCGCACTCCACCGAGGACAGCTCGCTCAGCTTCGCTGCCACCCGACCCAGCGACCGTGGAGCCATCGACAGCGAGGTCACGCCCAGTCCGACCAGTACGGGAGCAAGTGCCGGGTCACCGCCGGCTTCGCCGCACACCCCCACCGGCTTGCCCACCGCACGGCCTGCCTCGCCGACGGCGGCGATGAGACGAAGCACCGCGGGCTGCCACGGATCGTTCAGATCCCCCAACTCGCTGAGCAGTCGGTCGGCCGCCATCGTGTACTGCGCGAGGTCGTTGGTACCCAGGCTCACGAAGTCGACGACCTCGAACAGTTCGGCCGCGAGCAGGGCCGCCGACGGGGTCTCGATCATGATGCCGACCCGGTCCAGCCCCGCCGCCCGGCACCGGTCGGCGAACTCCGCGGCCTCGTCGACCGTCGCGACCATCGGCGCCATCACCTCGACCACGGCCTCCTCCTCGGCGGCGGCCCGTGCGAGAGCCCGCAGTTGGTCGTCGAGAAGCTGCGGCCGACGTCTGGCGATCCGCAGACCGCGGACCCCGAGCGCCGGGTTGTCCTCGCGGTCCGTGTTGGCGAAGGGCAGCGGCTTGTCGCTGCCGGCGTCGAGGGTGCGCACCACGACCTTGCGTCCGGGGAAGGCCGCCAGCACTCCTCGATAGGCGGCGATCTGCTCGTCGACGCTCGGGGCGTCCGTGCGATCGAGAAAGCAGAACTCCGTGCGGAAGAGGCCGATGCCCTCCGCCTGGGCCGAAGCCGCGTTCGTCGCGTCCGCCGCTCCCCCGACGTTCGCGAGGAGCGGGACGCGCTGCCCGTCGGAGAGCGCGCCTGCCCCGTCGAATTCGACGACCGTGGCCGACGCTCGCGCCTCGGCGACGCGGGACGGCGCAGGCTCGACCTCGACCGTTCCCCGGTCACCGTCGACGAGCACCGTGGCTCCGGTCGGGATCGCTTCCGCGTCCGCGAGGCCGACCACGGCCGGAAGACCGAGGGAGCGCGCGATGATGGCGGTGTGCGAGGTCGGCCCGCCCTGCGCGGTGACGAGGGCGATGCATCCTCCGCCGGCGAGCAGCGCGGTATCGGCGGGGGCGAGATCCGTCGCCACCAGCACGAAGGGCTCATCGCGCTCGGGCACGCCCGGCATGTCGACCTGGAGGATCTCGGCGATGATCCGGTCGCGCACGTCACGGATGTCGGCGATGCGCTCGGCCATCCGCCCTCCCAGCGCGGCGAGCGCCTTCTCATGGACGACAGCCGTCTCCCAGACCGCACGGGCCGCACTGCGTCCCTTCGATCGCACGAGCGCCGTGGCCTCGGACACCAGCTCCGGATCGGACGCCAGAAGCCGGGAAGCGTCGAGGATCGCCCTGGTCTCCCCCGTCGCCTGCGCGGTGCGCGAGCGGAGCTGATCGGCCACGGCGACGGCCGCCCACTCGATCGCGGAGACCTCGGAGTCCCGGTCGGCCTCGGGGACGACCGTGGTCGGGTCGGGCTCGGGAAGCGGGGGCGCGAGGTGGACCACGGGCGCGGCGACACGGCCGGAGCTCACTCCTCGTCCGCGAAGCACCGTGCCGGGCGGGACCGCACGCGCGGGCTCCCCCTCCCGCGACGACGGCGCATCGACCGCGGATGCCTCTCCGGCTCCGGACACCCCGGAAGGCGGTGCGACCGCCGTCTCGGGTGGTGCCTGCTCCGTCCCCTCGCCGAACCCGTCGTCGAACAGAGCGACCAGCCGATCCAGTGCCTCCGTCGCGTCATCGCCGCGAGCGGTCAGCTCCAGTTCATCGCCCTGGCGCGCGCCGAGCACGAGCAGGCGCGTCAGGCTCGCGGCGGCCGCATCCGGGCCGTCGGGAAGCCGTCGCAGGCGTACGTCGGCCCCGGCGGCGGCCCGGGCGATCAGGGCAGCGGGACGCGCATGGACGCCGAGCGGATTGCGGACGCGCACCCGACGCACCTGCACGTCACCGTCCGCCTGCGGCACAGCCGGTGCGTCGGCCATCTGGTCTTCCCCGGCGCCGAGCGCGCCGGTCTTCACCCCGAGCGCCGCCGTGGCTTCGGCAGCCACCTGATCCAGCGTCCCGCCCGCAGCAGCGGACACGACGGCGGCGAGCAGTCCCTCCACGAACGGTGCCGGGGCGAGCCGCACCGGCACCGCACTCGATCGCAGCTCGAGGGCGAGCTCGGCGCTGAGCACGGCGGATCCCAGATCCATGAGCACGAGCACGCCATCGCACTCCGCCGCGAGCTCATCGATGGCCGCTGCCACCGCGACGGCATCGGTGCCGAGGATCGGTGCCCCCTCGGCGTCGACACCCGCTCCGGCCGCGACCTGCACCCGCACTCCGCCGTCGTGCACCATCTGCAGGGCAAGCTCCAGTGCCGCCTCCCCGAGCCGTGCGCTGTGGGAGACGGCGACGATGCCGATCATCAGGCCGTGCCCGCGACCGCTGCGGCGAGCGTGTCGAAGAGGATCGCCGTGGAGGCCGCCCCCGGGTCGAGGTGCCCCGCGCTGCGCTCCCCGAGGTAACTCGCCCTGCCTTTGCGGGCCACCAGCGGCAGCGTGGCATCGCGTCCGGCTGCCGCGGCGTCCGCGGCGGCCCTGGTCGCCTCGGCGACAGAGGATCCCGCGGCGAGTGCCGCGTCCATCGCGTCCACCGCCGGCGCCATCGCGTCGAACATGGTCTTGTCCCCCGCTTCCGCCTTACCGCGTGCGACGATGCCGTCGAGTCCTGCCCGCAACGCAGCCGCAAGAGCGGGGCCGTCGAGTTCGGACACCGGCCCGGCCGCCATTCCCGTCCGCAGGAAGAAGGTGCCGTAGAGGGGTCCGCTGGCTCCGCCGACGGAACTCACCAGGGTCATGCCGACGGTCTTGAGCAGTTCGTCGACCTTTCCGGGTGCGCCCGCGGAGAGCTTCTCGCCGACGGCACTCATACCGCGAGCCATGTTGGCTCCGTGGTCGGCGTCGCCGATGGCCGAGTCGAGTTCGGTGAGCCAGTCGCGCTTCTCGGTGACGGCGGTACCGAACCGGGCGACCCAGTCGGCGAGCACGACGGTGTCGACCGCGCCCATCAGACGCCCCACCGCAGACCGGGAGTGTTCACCGGGGCATCCCACAACCGCAGCAGCTCATCGTCCGCCTTGAGCAGGGTGACCGAGCACCCGGCCATGTCGAGCGACGTGATGTAGTTGCCGACGAGGTTCCTGGCGATCTGCACGCCCGACTTCTCGAGGATCGCCGCGACCTCGCCGTACATGAGGTAGAGCTCGATGAGCGGCGTAGCCCCCATGCCGTTGAGCATCACGATCGCGGGTCCTGCGGCGTCGAGATCGGCGAGGATCGGCTCGACCAGCTGCCGGGCGATCTCGGATGCCGGAGCGAGGGGTTCGCGGTGACGCCCGGGCTCGCCGTGGATGCCGATGCCGATCTCCATCTGATCGTCCGGAAGGTCGAAAGTGGGCTTGCCTGCGGCGGGCACGGTGCAACTGGTGAGAGCCATGCCCATCGAGCGCCCCTGTCCGTTGACCTTCTTGGCCAGCTCGACGACGGCGGCGAGATCCCGCCCCTCTTCCGCGCCCGCTCCGACGATCTTCTCGAGCAGCACGGTGAGGCCCACCCCGCGGCGACCGGCGGTGTACAGCGAGTCCTGCACGGCGACGTCGTCATCCACGGTGATGCTCCCGACCTCGATCCCGTCCATCGCGGCGAGCTCGGCGGCCATCTCGAAGTTCAACACGTCGCCGGTGTAGTTCTTCACGATGTGCAGCACACCTGCGCCGCGATCCACGGCCTGGGTGGCCACCTGCACGCGATCGGGGGTCGGGGAGGTGAAGACCTCGCCGGCGACCGCCGCATCCAGCATCCCGGTGCCGACGAACCCGCCGTGCAGCGGTTCGTGGCCGGAGCCGCCACCGGAGACGATCGCGACCTTGCCCTGGGCCTTGGGCGTGGCTCGGGTGATGACATGGTTCTCGAGGTCGACGGAGAGCTCCGGATGAGCGAGGGCGACACCCTTCAATGATTCGACGAGAACGTCTTCCGGGGCGTTGATGAGCTTCTTCATCATTCGATCTCCTTTGATCCTTCGAGGTCTCTTTCGCAAAAAATCCGAAAGCAATTCGTTAATGTCGAATATGCTCGGACCCTGCCGGGTTGTCAAGATCAATCGTGAAGCCCGGCTCCATCGGCTCCGGCTCGACGACGCACCGGAAGGAGGCCTCACCGTGATCCAGGCGATCGACCGCGCGGCGAAGATCCTCGAACTGCTCCAGGGAGCACGCCACCTCGGCATCACCGACCTCGCGGCGGCACTCAGCCTGCCGCCGTCGACCGTGCACGGGATCGTGAAGTCGCTGCGGTCGCACGGACTCGTCGCGAAGGAGCGGGGCGGCCAGCGCTACATGCTCGGTCCGACTCTCCTGCGCCTGAGCAACGTATACCTCGACACCCTCGACGTACGCGCCAGGGCGATGAGATGGACGCAGGAACTCGCGCGCCGCACCAACCTCTCGGTACGGCTGGGCGCACCGCACTTCACCGACGTACTCGTCATCCATCACAACCTGCGACCCGACGACAGCCAGCAGATGCTCGAGACCGGGGTGGCCATCCCCGCCCATGCCTCGGCGATGGGCAAGGTCCTCCTCGCCTACGACCTGGGTTTCCAGCAGAGCGTGTTCGAACAGCCGCTGCGCAGCCTCACCGGCGACACGATCACCGACGTCGCTCGGCTGACCCTCGAGCTGCCGGCCATCGCCGAACGCGGCACGGCCGGAGAGTTCGACGAGGCGGTGCTCGGCGAGTCCTCGATCGCCGCCCCCGTCGCCGACGCGTCGAACGACATCGTCGCCGCGGTCGCCGTGGTGCTGCCCACATCGCAGACACCCGCCTCGGACGCGATCCTCAATGCCCTGCGCGAGACGGCACGGAACGTCTCCCGCGAACTCGGCGCGACCACCTGGCCACCGCGCGTGGCGCCCGCCGACGACTGACATCCGCGCGTCCGATCCGGTGCGGCGGATCAGCACTCGCCCGACGAACCGGCGCTCGCCGACGCCTCCTCCACCCAGCCGCGAATCCACTCAGCCGCGAAGCGCGAGGGCGAACGGCAGGACCGCGGTCGCCCCGGCCTGACGGAGCGCCCGGGCCGCGACCGTCATCGTCCATCGACTGTCGACAAGATCGTCCACGAGCAGCACCGGCCCCGACGGCACGTCGAGGTGCTGCGCGCTGAAACGGTCCCACAGCCCGGCGAGACGGAAGACGCTGTTCCCGCCCGGTCCGCCGGAGGGCCCGCCGCCGACGGGTTCGAGCGCGCCGAGGGAGGGCAGACGGCCGACGTCGGCGAGCCCGCGGGCGAGCGAGTCGACCAGTAGCGGGTGCGAACGCGAGGGCATGACGACGACAGCCACCGGGCGCTCCTCCCAGCCCCATCCGGCGAGCACGCGGACGCAGGCCTGGAGCAACTGCGGGGTCACCGCGGCGTCGGGCGCGCCCGCGGCGAAGATCTCGCGCAGCGCCCCTCCCCAGCCCAGGTCGGTGAGGCGCGCCAGCGCTCGCCCCTCGGCAGCCTGCTCGTCGGCGGGGATGCGCCCCTTGACCGGTACCTCGAGCCGATCGGCTCCGGTCGGCCAGGCACGACGAGGCTCGATCGGCACACCGACACGGTCGAGCGACTCCGCGGCCTGCGAGCTCGCGGATTCTCCGATCTCGCGAGGGAACCATCCGCCCGCGCAGTTGTCACACCTTCCGCAGGGCGCGGCCGTGTCGTCGTCGAGGGCGCGCTGCAGGAACTCCATACGACAGCCGTCGGTCTGCTCGTATTCGATCATGTGCTGCTGCTCGGCGAGACGCTCGGCGGCGATGCGCTCGTAGCGCTCGGCGTCGTAGGTCCACGGCTCGCCGGTCGCGACCCAGCCGCCCTGCACGCGCCGCACCGCGCCGTCGACGTCGAGGACCTTCAGCAGCAGCTCGAGCGGCGTGCGGCGGATGTCGACCATCGCCTCGAGCGCCGGCGTCGAGATCGGAGCATCGCCGAGCGCACCGATCACCCGCTCCGCCCGCTCCTTGTCGGGCATCGACGCCGTCGCGAAGTAATGCCAGATATCGCGATCCTCGACGCCGGGCAGCAGCAGCACGTCGGCGCTCTCGCTGGCACGGCCCGCACGCCCCACCTGCTGGTAGTAGGCCACCGGCGACGAGGGCGCCCCGAGGTGGAGCACGAAACCCAGATCGGGCTTGTCGAAGCCCATACCGAGTGCACTGGTGGCGACGAGCGCCTTCACCTCGTTGCGCTTGAGCATCCCTTCGGACTCGGCGCGTTCATCGGTGTCGGTCTGTCCGGTATAGGCCCGCACATCGTGTCCGTGGTCACGCAGCAGCCGGGCGGTGTCGACGGCGGCCGCGACGGTCAGCGTGTAGATGATGCCGGATCCGGGAAGATCGTCGATGTGGCTGAGCAGCCACGCGAGACGACTCGCCGAATCGCGCAGGCGGAGCACCCCCAGACGCAATGAGGTGCGGGCGAGCGGGCCGCGGATGGTGAGCACCGGCTCGGCACCCCCTTCGCTGTCGGCCTGAAGGGCCCCGAGCTGCTCGGCGACGTCTGCCACGACCCGGCTGTTCGCCGTCGCGGTGGTCGCGAGCACCGGAACATCGGCCGGCATCTGCGCGATGAGATCGCGCAGCCGCCGGTAGTCGGGGCGGAAGTCGTGTCCCCAATCGCTGATGCAGTGCGCCTCGTCGACGACGAGCATGCCGATGCGACGCACCAGCGCCGGCAGCTGCTGCTCACGGAAGGCGGGGTTGTTGAGCCTCTCCGGCGAGACCAGCAGCACATCGACCTCATCGCGGTCGAGCTGCCCGAGCACCTCGGACCATTCGTGCGCGTTGGTGGAGTTGATCGCGACCGCCCTCACCCCCGCACGTTCGGCCGCGGCGATCTGGTCGCGCATGAGCGCGAGCAGCGGCGACACCAGCACCGTCGGCCCCGCCCCCTGTCGACGCAGCAGCAGGGTGGCGACGAAGTACACCGCGGACTTTCCCCAGCCGGTGCGCTGCACCACGAGCGCGCGCCGACGCCCCTCGACCAGCGCCTCGATCGCCTCGTACTGCCCGTCATGGAAGTCGGCGTCGGCGCGGCCGACGAGTTCGCGCAGCGCCGCGCGTGCGGCCTCGCGGGTGTCGGCGGGAGCTGCGGATGTCATGCCCCCACTCTGCCCCACACCGCAGACACGACGACGCCGTCATCCACAGGTTCGCCGAGCCGTCGGCGAGTCCGGTCGTCTAGCGTGAGGAGATGATCACACGCGAGCTCGCCGTCGCCCTGCGAGACTCCGGACTCGTCTGGCATCCCGCCGAGGGCGACCGCTTCCAGCTCGACCTGCCGGACGAGGTGGAGTTCGAAGCGGAGGCCGAGGTCTTCACGGTCAGCGAGATGACGATCGAAGCCCGCCAGACGCCGAGCGGCACCGATCTGGCGTTCAACGGCACCACGGAATGGGCGCTCGATGCGGTGACCCTCGCGGATGCGGTGTGGCTGCCGCGGGAGGATCAGCTGCGCGACCTGCTCCGGGGCACCTTCCGCGCGCTGGTGCGCCTCGACGATGCATTCCGCGTCGACATCGAGATCGGCGGCGAAGTGATCGCGTTCGAGCACCCCGACCCTGCCGAGGCCTACGGTCGTGCGCTCCTCGAGCTGATCTCACGCTCCCTCTGACAGACCCGCCTTGAAACCGGCCGTGCTCTGTGTCAGAATTACCTAACGATCGGTCAGTAAAGTTGGCCGGAGGCCGAGGAGTCGACGATGACCAGTCCCGCAGACCTGTCCCTGGTGGGCGAGCTCTCCGATGAGGAGCGTCTCTTCGACGAGCTCATCGCGAACGAGCAGCGCATCGAGCCCCGCGACTGGATGCCCGATGCCTACCGCAAGACGCTGGTGCGGCAGATCTCCCAGCACGCGCACTCCGAGATCATCGGCATGCAACCCGAGGGCAACTGGATCACACGCGCGCCGAGCCTCAAGCGCAAGGCGATCCTCATGGCGAAGGTGCAGGACGAGGCCGGCCACGGTCTCTACCTCTACTCCGCGGCGCAGACCCTGGGCACCACGCGCGACGAGATGATGGATCAGCTCATCAGCGGCAAGGCGAAGTACTCGTCGATCTTCAACTACCCCACCCCGACCTGGGCCGACATGGGCGCGATCGGCTGGCTCGTCGACGGCGCCGCGATCTGCAATCAGGTGCCGCTGTGCCGGGCCTCCTACGGTCCGTACGGCCGCGCCATGGTGCGCGTGTGCAAGGAGGAGTCGTTCCACCAGCGGCAGGGCTTCGAGATCCTGCTCACGCTGATGCAGGGCAGCGCGGAGCAGCGCGAGATGGCACAGGATGCCGTGAACCGCTGGTACTGGCCGAGCCTGGCGATGTTCGGGCCGCCCGACGACCAGTCCCCGAACTCGGCGCAGTCGATGAAGTGGAAGATCAAGCGGTTCTCGAACGACGAGCTGCGCCAGCGGTTCGTCGGCATGCTCGTGCCCCAGGCCGAGATCCTCGGGGTGACGTTGCCCGACCCCGATCTGCGCTTCGACGAGCAGACCGGCCAGTATGTGATCGGCGAGATCGACTGGGACGAGTTCTTCGAGGTGGTGCGCGGCAACGGGCCGTGCAACGCCGAGCGACTCGAGCGCCGGCGCACGGCCCACGAAGAGGGCGCCTGGGTGCGCGAGGCCGCCGCAGAGTATGCCCGCAAGCAGTCCCTCGAGACGAAGGCGGTGGCGTGATGGCGACACCGGGCGCGGATGAGCGCGAACCCTGGCCGCTGTGGGAGGTGTTCGTGCGCGCCAATCGCGGGCTCAGCCACGTGCACGTCGGCTCGCTGCACGCGCCCGACGCCGAGATGGCGATCCGCAACGCGCGCGACCTCTACACCCGCCGCGGCGAGGGCGTGTCGATCTGGGTGGCGCCCGCCGACGCGATCACCACGAGCGATCCCGACGCCAAGGGCGCATACTTCGAGAGCCCCGCGGGCAAGAACTACCGCCACGCCGTGTACTACACGGCCTCCGAGGGAGTGCCGCACCTGTGAGCACACCGCACCCGACCACCGCGCCCGAGGACGTCGACGTTCACGGCGACATCCACGGCGACGTCTCGGTCGACGAA
The DNA here is from genome assembly GCF_000708345.1 of Microbacterium sp. Cr-K32. Taxonomy (NCBI): domain Bacteria; kingdom Bacillati; phylum Actinomycetota; class Actinomycetes; order Micrococcales; family Microbacteriaceae; genus Microbacterium; species Microbacterium sp. Cr-K32. The sequence continues at coordinate 194,814 of NZ_JARD01000015.1, forward strand.
CTCCGCCTCTCGCAGGAGCTCTCCGGCACCGGCGCGGTGGCCACGTCCGCCGACATCGCCGAGTACGCACTGCGCCTCGGAGACGACGCCCTCATCCTCTCCCAGCAGCTGGGCGCCTGGATCTCGCGGGCCCCGGAGCTGGAGGAGGACGTGGCCCTGGGCAACATCGCCCTCGACCTGCTCGGCCACGCGCGCTCGTTCCTGCACTACGCGGGGTCGTACGACGGCCGCAGCGAAGACGACCTCGCCTTCTTCCGCGACGAGCCCGAGTTCCGTTGCGCGTGGATCGTGCAGCAGCCCAACGGCGACTTCGCCCAGACGATCGCCCGACAGTTCGTGGTGGCGACCTACATGTTCGAGCTCTACACCGCGTTGCGCGGCAGCAGCGACGAGACCTTCGCCGCGATCGCCGAGAAATCGCTCAAGGAGGTCGACTACCACCGCGATCACGCCGTGCAGTGGATGCTGCGCCTCGCGGGCGGCACCGAGGAGTCCCGCACCCGCATCATCCGGGCGATCGGTGATGTCTGGCCGTACGTCGACGAGCTGTTCCGCGACGATGAGCTGATCGAGCGACTCGGCGATGCGGCCGTGTCCCCGTCGCGCCTGCGTCCCGGGTTCGACGGGGTGGTCGCGACCGTGTTCACCGAGGCGGAGCTGACGGTTCCTGACGTCATGTCGTCGTCGGCGGGCGGGCGTCGCGGCGCGCACGCGACCCCCCTCGGGCACATCCTCGCCGAGATGCAGGTGCTCGCGCGACGGCATCCGGGGGCGACATGGTGACTCTCACTCCGACGCAGGCCGCCTGGCGGATCGCCGCTTCCGTTCCCGACCCCGAGGTCCCCGTCCTCACGATCGAGGACCTCGGCGTGCTCCGTGCGGTCGAGGTCGACGGCACCCGGGTGCACGTCGACATCACGCCGACCTACAGCGGCTGCCCCGCGATGGACACGATCCGAGACGATGTGATCCTCGCCCTCACCGCCGCCGGCTTCGACCGGGTCGATGTGCGGCTGGTCCTCTCGCCCGCCTGGACGACGGACTGGATGACGGAAGCCGGCAAGACGAAGCTCGCGGAGTACGGCATCGCGCCGCCCTCCGGCCGCGCCGCCGTCTCGACCGGGCCGATCCGCCTGGCGCTGAGCGTGCGCTGCCCGCGATGCGGGTCGCTCGACACCCGCGAGGTCTCCCACTTCGGCTCGACCTCGTGCAAGGCGCTCTTCGAGTGCCGCGCCTGCCTCGAGCCCTTCGACCACTTCAAGGTGCACTGACATGTCGCTCTTCACCTCGGCGCCCGCGCCCACGCCGCGGACGACCGCCGCACGCGCGACCTCCCCCCGGAAGCGCGCCCGCTTCCACACCCTCGTCGTCGAAGACGTGCGTCCGCTCACCGAGGATGCCGTGGAAGTGACGTTCACGGTCCCGGCCGCGCTCGCCGACGAATACGACCACCTTCCCGGTCAGTACGTCGCCCTGCGCACCACCCTCGACGGCGTCGAGGTGCGGCGCTCCTACTCGCTGTGCCGCGCACCGGAGCATCGCGACGACGGACAGGACACCCGGCTGAGCGTCGCCGTTAAGCGCGACGAGGGCGGACTCTTCTCCACGTGGGCGCAGACAGGCCTGCACGCCGGCTTCGAGATCGACGTCATGAGCCCGCAGGGCACCTTCACCTCGGCGCTCGACGACCTCGACGACCGCCATGTGGTGGGGATCGCCGCCGGCTCCGGCATCACGCCGCTGATGGCACTCGCGCACACGGTGCTGAACCGGTCGGACACGTCGCGGTTCACCCTGCTCTACACGAACCGCGCGACGCTCGACGTGATGTTCCTCGAAGACCTGGCCGACCTCAAGGACCGCTACCCGACGAGGCTCGTGCTCCACCACGTGCTGTCCCGAGAGCAGCGGGCGGCACCTGTGCTGTCCGGACGCATCGACGAGGAGAAGCTCCGCACGATCCTCGGCACCCTCATCCCGCCCGCGACCGTCGATGAATGGTTCCTGTGCGGACCTCTCGCGCTGGTCGACCTCTGTCGCGAGGTGCTGGCCGATGTCGGGGTCGATCGCTCGCACATCCGCTTCGAGCTGTTCACGACCGGTGATGAACCGGCACGTGCGGCCCGGCCGGTGCAGGTGCGCGCCGGCGAGAAGACCGTGCGCATCGAGGTCACGCTCGACGGTGTCTCCTCGACCGTGGAGAGCCCGGTGGATGCACACGAGTCGGTGCTCAACGCGGCGCTGCGCGTGCGGCCCGACGCTCCGTTCGCCTGCGCGGGCGGCGTCTGCGGCACGTGCCGCGCGCGCGTGATCGAGGGCAGCGTGACCATGACCGAGAACTACGCGCTCGAGCCCGACGAGCTCGAACGCGGATTCGTGCTCACCTGCCAGTCCCACCCGACCAGCGACCGCGTGGTCGTCGACTACGACGTCTGACCCCGGAGGCCCCATGATCGACCTCACCATCGCCGACGACGTCGCCACGATCGTGCTGAACGCGCCGTCGAAGCGGAACGCCCTCGATGAACAGGGGCTGGCGGAACTCGACACCGCATATGTCGAGGCGGAGACGGCGGGCGTGCGGGCCCTTGTGCTCCGTGGCGAAGGACGCGGGTTCTGCGCTGGGCGGGATATCTCCGGCGTCGACCCGCGGGATGACGATGTGCTCGGCTACCTCGGCGGCCTCGTGACGCCGTTGCTGCAGAGGATGTCCCGGTTTCCCGCGCCGACGTTCGCCGTCGCGCACGGAGCGTGCCTCGGGGTCGGCCTCGGCCTCCTGATCGCGACCGATGTCGTGTACGTAGCCGAGTCTGCGAAGATCGGCTCCCCGTTCGCGGCACTCGGCGCGACACTCGACTCCGGCGGCCATGCCCTATTCCTCGATCGGCTCGGGGCGCACAAGACACTCGACCTGATCTACACGGGCCGCCTCATGAGTGGCGCGGAGGCCGTGGCATCGGGCCTGTTCTCGCGCGTGTTCCCGGATGACGAGGTCGTGCAGGCGACGACGGATGCTGCAGCGACGGCGGCGCGCGGCGCCACGGCGGCGTTCCTGGCGAGCAAGGAGATCATCGCCCGCATCCGCGACGAGCGGCTCGCGCTGTGGGACGCTGTCGGCATCGAGAACGCCGCGCAGGCCGCGCTGTGCGACACCTCCGACTACCGCGAGGGATTCGCGGCCTTCCAGGAGAAGCGGAAGCCCGAGTTCCGCGGGCGCTGAGCGGGCCCGTCAGCGCACCAGGTGGGAGACCCCTGCCACCCGAGTGTCGTACCCCGGTGCGAGAATGCCCACATGCTGCTCGCAGAGCTCGTCTCCACCACCGACCGTGTCGGAGCCACGTCGTCCCGGCTCGCCAAGATCGAGGCCCTCGCCGACCTGCTCACGCAGGCAGAACCGAGCGAGATCGCCGCGGTCATGGGTCTTCTCCTCGCGGCTCCCCGCCAGGGCAAGCTCGGGGTCGGGTGGCGAGGCATCGCCGCCCTCGACATCACGCACACCGAGAGTCCGACGTTGTCCGTGCTCGACGTCGACCGGGCCCTGGACTCGCTGGCGGCGACGTCCGGTTCCGGCTCCACCTCCGCCCGGAGCAGCATCCTCGGCGAACTCGCCTCCCGCGCCACGGCCCCCGAATGGGACTTCCTCGTCCGGGCGATGCTCGGCGAGCTGCGCACCGGCGCTCTGTCCGGGGTGCTGCTCGACGCGATCGCCCGGGCCTCCGATCGAGCGCCGGCGACCGTCCGGCGCGCAGCCATGCTCTCCGGCGATCTCGGCGAGACCGCCCGCATCGCACTCACCGGAGACGAAGGCGACCTCGAAGCCGTGGGTCTGCAGGTCGGACGCCCCGTCCTGCCGATGCTGGCGGCCACCGCGCCGACTCCCTCCGCCGCGCTCGAGATCACCGGCGAGGCGTCGGTCGAGTACAAGCTCGATGGCGCCCGCATCCAGGTGCACCGTCATGGCGACGAGGTCGGCGTCTACACGCGGAGCCTCGCCGACGTCACCCACCGGGTGCCGGAGCTCGTCGAGATCGTGCGCGCGCTCCCCGTCACGGATGTCATCCTCGACGGGGAGACGCTCTCGCTCGACGAGGACGGAGGGCCGCTCCCGTTCCAGGAGACGATGTCGCGGTTCGGCGCCGATGTGTCCCGCGAACTCGTCCTGCGGCCGTGGTTCTTCGATGTGCTGCACGTGGATGGGCGCGACCTGATCGACGAGCCGCTGTCCGTGCGGCTGGCCGAACTGGAACGCGTGGCCGGCGAATGGCGGATGCCCGGCCTCGTCACCGACGATGCCGATGCCGCCGAGCAGCTGTCGCGCGACGCCCTCGCCGCAGGCCACGAAGGCGTCGTGGTCAAGGCGATCGACGCGCCCTACGCGGCGGGCCGCCGAGGCAAGTCCTGGATCAAGGTCAAGCCGGTCCTGACGTTCGACCTCGTGGTGCTCGGTGCGGAATGGGGTTCCGGACGACGTCGCGGCTGGCTCTCGAACCTCCACCTCGGTGCCCGCGACCCCGAAGGGGAGTTCGGCGACCCCGGCGGGTTCGTCATGGTCGGCAAGACGTTCAAGGGGCTCACCGATGAACTGCTGAGGTGGCAGACCGCGGAGTTCCCCGAGCACGAGTCGCACCGCACCGCGTCGACCGTGTTCCTGCGCCCCGAGCTCGTCGTGGAGATCGCGATCGACGGCGTGCAGCGCTCACCGCGATACCCGGGAGGCATCGCGCTGCGATTCGCTCGCGTGAAGGGATACCGCACCGACAAAACCGCAGTCGAGGCCGACACGATCCAGACGCTGCGTTCGCTGCTGCACGCGTGACCCGCGCGCAGCAGGCTCAGGCGGAGGGCGCGAGCCCCTGATCCTCTTCGCGGACGGTTCCACGGAACGACCACGGGAAGTCGATCCAGAGGTCGGTGTCCTTCCAGGCGAAGTCGGGCTGGATGATCGTCGACGGCTTGGTGTAGATCGTGACCGACCGCGCGTCGGCCCCCTTGTCCTTCAGCAGCTGCACGGCCAGGGCGAGCGTGCGACCCGAATCCGCGACATCGTCGACGAGCAGCACGCGGCGTCCGTCCAGGTACGCCATGTCGAGCTCGGGAGGCAGCACCTCCGGTGCGTCGAGCACGGTGCCGATGCCGGTATAGAACTCGACGTTGATCGCTCCGCAGTTCTTGGCGCCGAGACCGTAGGCGATCGCGCCTGCCGGGAGGAGTCCGCCGCGCGCGATGGCCACGACGACCTCGGGCATGAAGCCGCTGTCGAGGATGTTCCGTGCCAGATCGCGCGTCGCCGCTCCGAAGCCGTCCCAGGTGAGTGTCTCGCGCTCGATCTCTGCATCAGTCATTCCTGCATTCTCCCGCATTCCGCAAAGGTCTCCCGCCGGTAGACTGAGCGGGTCCGGCCCGGCCGGTGCCTGAAAAAGAGGCACGAAGCACTCCGCGAAGACGCAGAGGCGAGACACATACGGATTCCGCACTACCTCCGTCCCTGTCTCGAAAGGCTTTCGCATGCCCACCGTGTCCGCGCACGTCGCCCTCACTCTCGCCCAGCACATCGACGCCGTGTTCGGGGTGATGGGCAATGGCAACGCCTACTTCCTCGACGCGATCGAGACGCAGACGGATGCCGTGTTCACCGCTGTCCGCCATGAACAGGGCGCCGTGGTCGCGGCCGACGCCCATTTCCGGGCGTCGGGTCGGATCGCCGCCGGCACGTCGACGTACGGCGCCGGTTTCACGAACACCCTGACCGCGCTCGCAGAAGCCGTGCAGGCGCACGTGCCGCTCGTCCTCGTCGTCGGAGACGAGCCCACGTCCGGTCCCCGCCCCTGGGACGTCGACCAGATCGCTCTCGCCTCCGCCGTGGGTGCCCGCACCTATACCGTGGGGCGTGCGGACGCCGCCGCCACCACCGTCATCGCGATCGAGCACGCCCTCACCTACCGGGTGCCCGTCGTCCTCGCGATCCCGTACGACGTCGCGGCGCTCGAGGCGGGCGAGGTCCCGGAGGCGCCGTCTCCGCGGATCCCCGCTCCGCTCCCCCCGCGCGGGGAGTTCGCCGACGCGATGCTCGACGAGATCGCCGCCGCGCTGGCAGGTGCCGAGCGGCCGTTCCTGCTCGCCGGTCGCGGCGCGTGGCTGTCCGGAGCGAGCGCCGCGCTGGGAGAACTTGCGGCCGTGACGGGAGCCCTCACCGCATCGTCGGCTCTCGGCCGCGGGGTGTTCCCCGACACGCGCTACGACCTCGGTGTGACCGGCGGCTTCGGTGCCGATGGCGCGATGGAGCTCGTGCGCTCCGCCGACGTCGTCGTCGTGTTCGGTGCCGCGCTGAACCAGTTCACGATGCGGTTCGGCGAACTGTTCGCTCCGGGCACGCGCGTCTTCCAGATCGACATCGCACCGGCTGCGACACACGCGCACGTCGGAGGCTTCGTGCGTGCCGACGCACGTCTGGCCGCGGAGGACCTCGTCGCCAGGATCGGGTCGGCCGGATCGGCGAGCCCGTGGCGCGAGACGGTCGATGTCGCGTCCGCGCGCACGTACGATGCCGGCGACGAGCTCGCTCCGGACGGACGCCTCGACCCGCGCTCCGCCGCCCGCCGCATCGCCGAGCTGCTCCCGGAAGACCGCGTCGTGGTGTCCGACGGCGGGCACTTCATCGGGTGGGCGAACATGTACTGGCCGGTCGCCGCTCCCGACCGCATGATGATGGTCGGCACCGCGTTCCAGTCGATCGGGCAGGGCTGGCCGAGCGTGGTCGGTGCGGCGTTGGCACGACGGGAATCGACCGTGGTGCTGACATCGGGCGACGGCGGTGGGCTCATGGCGATCGCGGATCTGGAATCCGCGGTGCGTGCTGCCGGCGGCCGCGGCATGGCCGTGGTCTGGAACGACGCCGCCTACGGTGCCGAGGTGAACCTCTACGGTCTCAAGGGGCTGGCGGAGGGCCCGATGCGCATTCCCGAGGTCGACTTCGCGGCATTCGGCGCTGCGGTCGGCGCCGAGGGCGTGGTGGTGCGCGCGCTTTCCGACCTCGAACGCCTCGCGAGCTGGGCGGAAGAGGACCCGGCGACGCGCTCCTTCCTGCTCCTCGATCTGCGCATCTCGGGCGACGTGATCGCGCCCTACCAGCAGGAGATCATCCGCGTGAACTCCTGACCTCGGCGCATTTGCTCCGGGGATCGGTATCGGGATCGGTATCGGGATCGGTATCGGGCGATGCCGGCACGACGTTGAGGCCGGGCCGGCACCGCCCGTCGGATCAACCGTGACGCCGACGCCGTCGCCACACGACCAGGCCCAGCCCCACGCCGAGCAGCAGCGCTCCGCCGAGGAGCAACGGCATGCTGTCGGCACCGGTGGTGGCGAGGCTGTCACTCTTCACCGTCCCGCCCCCGGATCCGGGGGCTGCGGCTCCCCCGGTGCCGGGTGCGCCGCCCGGGGTACCCCCTGGCGATTCGCCACCGATAGAAGCGGTCACGGTGAGCGCGACGGTCGTCTCCGCACCATCGGGGTCGATGACGACGATGCTGTGAGCCCCGGGGGATGCGTCCGCGGGAACGGTGACGGTCGCACGGAACGCGCCCGACGCATCCGTCGTCGCCGTCCCGAGCGGCATCGGAGTCGAACGCAGCTCGATCCGCAGCGCGGTCGTGGCGGGGAAATCGGTACCCGAGATCGTGACGTCGCTTCCGGCAGCGACCGAGGCCGCGCCGAGCTGCACGTTCGGCTGCTCGGGCTCGGGCTTCGCGCACCCCTCGTCGCAGACCGTGAAGTTCGCCAGGACCGCCTTGTGATCGGAGGGCCAGACGGCATCCGGAGTGAAGATCTCATCGGCGCTGTCGTCGACGACGCGCGCGTTGCGCACGATGGTCGACTGTGGACCGACCACGGCCGCTCCGTCGATCGAGAGCCGCCGGTCCGGCGTCGCGAAGATGTAGTCGATACGGTCGCGCTCATCCGCTTCCGGCGCCCAGGTGAGCGATGACGTGGGGAACAGAGGGTTGTCCGAAGGCCAGGTGAAGCCCGGGTTCGCCACCGGGTCGGGGTGCACCGTGCGGAAGGCGTCGACCAGTCCCCCGTCGAGCAGCCTCTGGGTCGTCTGCCAGGGGACGACGACGCCGTTGTGGTCGAAGAGACCGGCGGTGGCAGCCGTCCAGTCCTGCGAGGGTGGTTCGTTGAAGTCTCCGCCCACGACGGCGAGTCGTCCCGCCGCTCGCTCGGCGTCGATGTCGGCGACGAGATCCGCAGCAGCAGCGGGGCGGCCGGACTGCTCGTTCGCCTTCAGGATCGCCTCGACATCGGTCACGGGAGCGCCGAGCTTGCTCCAGGTGTTCCAGCCGGTCGGCCAGTCGCCGAAGACCTCGCCGCCGTACCCCCGCGGAAGGTAGGTCGTGTACCAGCGGTACTCCAGGTGACCGCCGTAGACGACCACCTCGGAGCCGTTCACATCGAGCACCGCTTTCGACCACCAGCGCCCGACCGTGTCGGTCGAGAGGATCGGATACCGCGAGACGATGCCGGTGTCGGTCGCAGTGAGGTGCTGATACCCGAGCAGTGCCGCGACCTGGGCGGGAGCCTGACCCACCTCGGGCAGGAACGTCACATCGGCATCGGTCTGCGTGATGATGTCGGCGATCTGCCGTGCCCCGTCGGCGACCTGCGTGCCGCCGTGCCACACATTGAACGTCAGCACGTTGAGGCCGCTCTTCCCCTCGATCTCCGGCTTCGGCTCAGCAGGCGTGACGGGCGGCTCGGCGTCATCGTCCGTGACGGTGAGGTCGATGGGTCCGGCGAGCACGTTGTAGCCGTCGTCCTCGAGGAGATAGACGTCGTACTCCCCCGCTCCCATCGTCGACGAGTTGCGGGTCCACCCCTCACGCGTCGAAGGGTTCCAGGTGACCTCACCCGCCGCGGTGGGTACGTATCGCCAGTCCAGGGACGCCGGACCACCGGGCACCACGCCGTCGCGATAGATCCCGATCCAGTTGCGGTCGTGAACAGCCGTGCCGGCATCGAACGTGAAGGTCACGGTTTCGTCGATCGCGATGCTCGGGGAGTCGACCGCGAGCGATCCGTCCGCCGCATGTGCGGGCGGGCCCACGAGGATTCCGGCGAGAGCGATGGCGGCGCCGAGGAGAGCGAGTCGTCCTCGCTTCGGCCGGGAGGGGGAGGTCATTGCGAGGAGGTCCTTTCGAAGCGCGGTCCGTCGCGACGGTACGGGCGTCGGATGACCGGCTCGTGACCTCGAGGTGAATGCCGGTGGAGGGTGCCACGGAGAACGGCTGCCGGAGCGTCGTCGCGGGAGCTTCGAACCACCACGGGCATCGTCCGCTCCGCCGGCTCTCCCCTGGCAGACTCGGACCATGCCGGGTTTCCATCACGTCGAACTGTGGATCGTCGATCTCGACGCGGTACGCGCGGAATGGCGCTGGATCCTGCAGCGCCTCGGTTTCACGCTCGACAGCGAATGGCCCGGCGGCGAATCGTGGGTCGCCGACAGCGCCTACCTCACTCTCACGACGTCTCCGAATCTGTCGGGCTCGACGCACGACCGCCGACGTCCCGGACTCAACCATCTCGCGTTCCACGGCGGTGCGCGCGCTGCGGTCGATGCGCTCATGGCGCGAGCACCCGCCCACGGCTGGGATCCGCTCTACGCCGACCGCTATCCGCACGCCGGCGGCGACCGGCACTACGCCGGGTGGCTCGAGAACGCCTCCGGCTTCAAGATCGAGATCGTCGCCGACGCCGGGCCCTACGCTCCGTAGTCGGGGAGCTGCTGCAGCGTCCAGGAGTTGCCGTCCGGGTCGTCGAACGACACGAAACGCCCCCAGTCCAGCTCCTGCACCCCGCGAGCGGAGACGCCCAGACCCTGCAGGTGGGCGAGCGCCTCATCGGCATCCGGGACCACGACCTGGATCGTGTTCTGGCTGCCCGGCTCGAGGTCGATGCCCAGGCCGGTGCCGAACGCGATCGAGCATGCCGACCCCGGTGGCGTCATCTGCACGAAGCGCAGTCCCTCGGTGGGCGTCTGGTCCCAATCGGCGTTGAAGCCGATCTTCTCGTAGAAGGCCTTCGAGCGGTCCACGTCGGTGACCGGCACGAAGATGAGTTCGATCTTCCAGTCCATCAGGTGCTCCTCCTGTCGGGCGCCGTCGCCCGTCGCCGCCAACGGTACGCGTGAGCACCGACATCCGACCAGCGACATTCGACCAGCGACATTCGACCAGCGACATTCGACAGTGAGCGAACCGCCCGTCAGATCCACCCCTTGTCGAGCGCGATCCGCACCGCCTGCGCACGGTTCGCCGCCCCGGTCTTCCCGATCGCCGCGGAGAGGTGGTTGCGCACGGTTCCCGCTGACAGGAACACCTCGGCGGCGATCATCGCGGCGGAACGGCCGTCCACGGCGAGTCGCAGCACCTGTCGTTCCCGATCGCTCAGGGGGTTCGCACCGTCGAACAGGCTGTCTGCGGCGAGCGCCGGATCGAGCACGCGCAAGCCGGACTGCACGCGTCGCACCGCCTCGGCCAGTTCATCGGCGGGGGTGTCCTTCACGATGAAGCCGCTGGCACCGGCCTCCAGGGCGGAGCGCAGGTAGCCGGGGCGGGCGAACGTCGTCACGACGAGGATGCGTGTGCCCCCGCTCACCTCGCGGATGCGCCGTGTCGCATCGATTCCGTCCACCCCGGGCATCTGGATGTCCATGAGACACACGTCCGGTCGCAGCTCCTCCGCGAGCCGCACGGCTTCCGCCCCGTCCGCGGCCATGCCGACCACGGTGAGGTCGGGCTCCAACTCGAGCAACGCCCCGAGCGCGCCCCGCACGAGAGCCTGATCGTCGGCGATCAGCAAGCGGATGCCGATGTCGCGGTTCGATGCGTTCACCAGGTCACCTCCACGCGTGTGCCCGCGTCGCCGACGGGCCCCAGGACGAACGACGCACCGGCCGCCGCCGCGCGTTCACGCATGCCGCGGATGCCGTTGCCTTCCACCAGGCCGACACCCACTCCGTCGTCCTCCACCACCAGGCGTCCGGGAAGCAACCTCACCCGAACCGTTCGAGCACGAGAATGCCGGAGGGTGTTCGTGGTCGCCTCGCGGAGGATCCAGCTCGCGGTGATCGCCTGCACCGGCGACAGCGCGCTCGGCTCCCCCTCGACCTGCAGAGCGATGTTCGCCGCGCGGAACGAGTCGCGAGAAGAGGCGAGCTGCTCCACGAGCGTGGTCCCCCGCGCGCCGGCCACCGTCGAGCGGACGCCCGCGATCGCCTCCGCCGTGAGCCGTTCGATGTCGGCCAGCTCGGCCTTGGCCCGTTCGGGATCGGAGTCCATCAGCCGCCGCACCAACTGCGCCTTGAGCCCGACGACGGTCAGCGAGTGCCCGATCAGGTCGTGCACGTCGCGGGCCACCGCTTCACGCCCCTCGCTCGTCGCCAGCTCGAGGCCGAGCCTCTCCGCCTCCGCCGAACGCAGGATGAGCCACGTCGACACCGTGTTGACCACGCCGAGCAGCGCCACGATCGCGAGCACGGACAGATAGCTGATCCCCCCAGGAAGCAGGAAGACGCACAACGCCGTCACCGTGACCGCGGCGATCGTCGTGATCCAGTGCCACAGGCGCGTCAGCCCGTAGGAGGCGAACGACATGAGGAACGGCAGGAAGCTGAGCGCCGATCCTCCCTCCGCCGGGATCGAGATCACGACGCACCCGATCAGTGCGACGAACGTGATCCACTGCCTCCGCGAGGGTGCGCGACCCAGTCCGCCGCCGCCCCGCATCCCGTGCATGAAACCGGTGACGTACAGCACGACGAACGCGACCAGTGCAGCCCACCCCACCACGACCCACGGGACCGGCGCTTCCGAGCGCAGCAGCGCGATCACCGGATAGACCAGGAACACGAGCCAGATCACGGCCATCAGCCAGCCGAACCGCGCCCACGGGTCCTTCCCCGTATCGCGACGCGCCCCAGGAGCCGCCCATGCCGCCGGGGCCGCGCCCGCCGCCGCGAACGACGCGGCCTCGCGGGCGGACCCTGGCGTCTCTGGACTCTCCGGGTTCGTGTGTCGCGTCATCCGTCCAACCTACTGTCGCCCTGTGCCGCCGTCGGGGCCGCTACTGCCGCGCCCGCGAGCGCTTCATCCCCATCATGACGAGGAGGGCGAACAGCAGGAGCCAGACGGCGACGTTGAGGAACAGCATCCACAGCGGATCGGTCTGTCCCGTCGTGAGCGTCCCGTCGGTGAGGGGCCACCGGCTCAGGGCGACGAAGCCGTACAGGGGGGTGAAGCGCGCGATGTCGAGCATCACACCGTCGAGCGGCATGAACACGTTGCCGAAGAACGCGAAGAACGTCATCGAGATCGAGGCGAGTGCCGCTGCCGAGTCGGAGCTGAAGAACAGTCCGACGCCGAGACCGAAGAGTCCGTACATGAGGCCGATCCCGAGGATGATGCCCGCCGTCGCGACCCAGCGCCAGGCGTCTTCCGCCTCGGCACCGGTCATCATCCCGGCGGTGAACACCGCCACCAGCGCCAGCGCCGCGAAGGCGACCGCGGTGATCAGCTTCGTCACCGCGTATCCGGCCGTCGTGAGCGGGGTCATCGCGAGCTGGCGTCCCCACCCCTGCTTGGCCTCCGTCGCGGCGAGCGACGTGAGCGAGCTCATGGCGACCGCCGTGCCATAGGCCGCCATCGAGGTCATCACGTAGAAGGAGACGTTCCCGTGACCGGCAGAGAGCGAGCCGTAGCCCATTCCGGCGCCGAACAGCAGGTACATCGCGACCGGCATCGCCAGAGTGAACGCGAGCGTATAGGGGTTGCGCAGCTGGCGGAGGCCTTCGATGCGCAGCATGGTGGGTGAGACGAGCATGTCAGTTCTCCGTCAGTGCCGTGAAGGCGGTCTCGAGGGTGGGCGCGGCGATCTCCAGGTCATGGGCACCGTTGTCGAGCAGGATGCGGGCGGCGGCGTCGGAGTCAGCGGTACGCAGGCTGAGACGATCGCCGTCGAGCCGCACGCCGGCGACACCATCGGCCGCGCTCAGCACGGTGACGAGCACGGCCGCGTCTTCGTCGACCGTCGCCGAGACGGTCCGTTCTCCGAGGCTGGCGCGCAGCAGCGCGGTGGGGGCGTCGGCGACGACCGTCCCGCGATGCATCACCACGGTGCGGCGTGCGAACTGCTCGGCCTCCCCGAGATAGTGGGTGGCGAAGACGATCGTGCGCCCGGCATCCGCATCCGCCCGCATGACATCCCAGAAGTGCCGCCGGGCCGTGACGTCCATTCCCGCCGTGGGCTCGTCGAGCACCAGGATGTCGGGGTCGGACACCATCGCGAGCGCGAACTTCACGCGCTGCTGCTCACCACCGGAGCACTTCGAGACCCTTCGGCGGGCGAGATGCTCCAGGTCGGCGCGGGCCATGACCTCGTCCACCCGGTCGAGGGCGTGGGCTCCATGGAGAGAAGCGATCAGCCGCACCGTCTCTCCGACGGTCAGGTCGCCGAGCAGGCCCCCGGTCTGCAGCACCGCCCCGATCGAACCGCTGGAAGTGGCGCGCTGCGGTGTCGCCCCCAGCACTCGCACGGTGCCGCTGCTGGGCTCGGTGAGCCCGAGAAGCATGTCGAGCGTGGTCGTCTTGCCCGCACCGTTCGGTCCCAGCAGCGCGACGACCTCGCCACGTCGGATCGACAGGTCGACCCCGTCGACAGCCTGCACCCGGCGGTCGCCCGTGCCGAAGTGTCGTTTCACGGCGCTCAGCTCGAGCACCACGGGTTCATCGGTCGGGGCGGCGGTCACCGGTCGAGCGGAGGCCCGCGTCGCCGTCCCGTCCACGAAGGAGTTGTTCATGCCTCCAGCCTCGTCCGATGCGGGCGGTGGCGCCGGAGGGCGGTGTCATCTCCTGGACGTGACACATGTCATGTCCAGGAGCCCCGCCGCCCCGGGAGGAGAACTCACCCTCGGGCGGAACGACCGGGGCCGACGCTCCGCCCGTCGAGGGGATCTCCGCCGGACGCGGAGCGGAGCCCGGGACCTCAACGCGCCGGAAGCAGCGCCCCCTCGAGGAAGTCGGCCAGCTCGGTCGTGTCATACAGCGGCAGGATCGCTGCCACGTACTGGTCTGGCCGCACCACGACCACCACGCCGTCGCGCGACAGCTCGCGCGCGGCGAAGATGTCGGTCTCGGTCCACTTGCTGGGGCCCGCCGCGTACACCTTCTCCCAGTCGGTCAGTCCGAGCGGCCCGGTCTTCGGCTGGAACAGCGCGGGAGCCGACGTGACCTCGACCTCTTCGAACGGCTGCTGATAGACCGCCTTGACATCGAAGACGGCATCGACGTCGGCGTCCTCCGGCGTGAAGCGCGCGAACAGCGGCTCGGCCGCCTCCGCCCATGTGGCGAGCCCTTCACCGGTGCGGTCGCCGAACGCGTACACCCGCCAGCGGCCGTCGGCCTTCGCGTGGTGCCCGAGGTGCACCACGTTGCCGTCGCCCACGCGCACGACCTCGGCGGACTTGAAGCGCTTCCCGAGCGGGAAACCCACGGCCAGATCCTGGTGCCGGTCGGTTCCGGTGATCATCGACGAGGTGTACTGCGTCATGAACCCCGACGGGAACTCTGCCGTGGCGAGGTAGTAGGTCGCCAGCTCGTTGGGGTCGGAGATCTCCTCGGGCTTCCGCGCCATCAGGCTCGACCACTCGCGGTCGAAGTCGATCAGCTGCTGCGCCACGGGCCGCCGCTCGGCACCGTACGTGGCCAGCAGGGCTTCCGGGGCACGGCCCGAGAGCACCGAGCCGAGCTTCCACCCGAGGTTGAAGCCGTCCTGCATCGACACGTTCATGCCCTGGCCCGCCTTGGCGCTGTGTGTGTGGCACGCGTCGCCGGTGAGGAACACCCGGGGCGTGCGTCCCGAACCGTCGATCACGTCGTCGAAGCCGTCGGTGACCCGGTGACCGACTTCGTACACGCTGTGCCAGGCGACCTCGCGGACATCGAGTGTGTACGGGTGCAGGATCTCATTCGCGCGGCGGATGATCTCCTCGATCGGCGTCTGCCGTACGCGGTGGTCATCGTCGTCTGCGACCTCGCCCAGGTCGATGTACATGCGCGAGAGGTATCCGCCCTCCCGCGGGATGTGCAGGATGTTGCCCGCCTCGGAGTTGATCGCGCACTTGGTGCGCCAGTCCGGGAAGTCGGTGTTGACGAGCACGTCCATGACGCCCCAGGCGTGCGCGGCCGAGGCGCCCACGTGCGTGCGGCCAATCGCCTGACGCACACCGCTGCGGGCGCCGTCGCAGCCGACGACGAACTTGGCACGGATGGTCCGCTCCTCGCCCGAGCGCTCCCCCGCGACGTAGCGGATGCCGACCTCGACGGGGTACTCCCCCTCGTCGTGCACCGTGAGGCCGGTGAACTCGACCCCGTAGTCGGGCACGATCCGGCCGGGCCCGTTCGCCGCGGCTTCGGCGAAGTAGTCGAGCACGCGGGCCTGGTTGACGATGAGGTGCGGGAACTCGCAGATGTCGTAGGCGTAGTCGGAGGTGCGCGAGGTGCGGACGATCTCGTCGCGCTTGTCCGGGTTCGGACCCCAGAAGTTCATCCAGCCGATGTTGTACGCCTCGGCGATGATCCGCTCGGCGAAACCGAACGCCTGGAACGTCTCGACGCTGCGTGGCTGGATGCCGTCGGCCTGGCCGAGCGGAAGGCGCCCGTCGCGCTTCTCGATGATGCGGGTGGAGATGTCGGGATACTGCGCCATCTGGGCGGCGAGCAGCATCCCCGCAGGCCCCGACCCGACGATGAGCACATCGATCTCGTCGGGGAGGTCGGCGGGCCGCGCGACCCCGATGCCGGCGGCGCCCTGCACGCGCGGGTCAGCGGAGACGTAGCCGTGGTGGTGGAACTGCATCGTCGTCGATTCCTTCCGGACGTCATCGTCGGGTGTGTCTGTCGGAGGTGGTTCATCGGGTCTTGCACCCGACGCCATTGTGTTCTATATTCGAACACACCGTTCTACTATTGAACACAGCCTAAACCGCGCCGTCCGCGATCGCAAGGGAGCACCCGCATGCCCGACAGCACGATCCCCTCGCCCGCCTCCCAGACTCTCAGTCGCGGCATCCGCATCCTCGAGGTACTCGCCGATGCCCGCGGCCCCCTGACGATCGACGAGATCGCGTCCCGTCTCGGTGTGCACCGCTCCATCGCGTATCGCCTGCTGCGCACGCTCGAAGACCACGGGCTGGTCACGCGCGACGCCTCCGGAGCGGTGAGTCTCGGGGCGCGCATGGCAGCACTCGCGGCCGGGGTCGCGCACGACCTGCAGGCCGAGGCGCTTCCCGAGCTCACGGCGATCGCCAACGAACTCGGCATGACATGCTTCCTCGCCGTCCTCGACGGCACCGAGTGCATCACGCTGGCCAGCGTCGAGCCTCGGCACGCGGTCGCGAGTGTCGCCCAACGCCCCGGCGCCCGACACCCGGTGTCGGTCGGCGCCCCAGGGAAAGCGATCCTCGCGCAGGTGCCGGTCGCGGAATGGCCGGAGGAGGTTCCCGCATCGCTTCCTGCCGACGTCGATGCGGCGCGTGCCCGCGGCTATGCGACGAGCCACGACGAGGTCATCCCCACCGTCCAGTCCGTCGCGGTCCCGCTCACCCTGCGCGGACAGCGCCCGGCCGCGATCGCCGTCGTGCACGTGGCAACAGACCTCGACGATGCCGAGATCGCCGCGCGACTCCGACAGGCGGCGTCCGACATCCGCGACGCTCTCGACGGCTGACGCGCGCGCAGCCCTCGAGACGAAGCTCCCGCCGCGCTTCCTGTCGTCGCCGTATGGCAGACGACAGGAAGCGCGACGGGAGCACGTCATGCCATCCGCGCGAGGTCAGGCCTTGGCGAGTCCGTAGATCGGGCTGACGGACTGCTCTTCCTCATGATCCGGTCCGAGCGGGATGCCCGAGCGGTCGCGGAGCAGCAGGGTCGCGACGAGACCCAGTACGGTCATTCCGGCCAGATACCAGGTGACGGCCCCCGTCGAGCCGGTCGCCTTCACGATGGCCGTCGCGATCGTCGGGGCGAACGCACCGCCGGCGATGGCGCCGATCGCGTACGAGATCGAGACACCGGAGAACCGGATGCTCGCGGGGAACAGCTCGGCGTACAGCGCCGCCTGCGGACCGTAGGTGAATCCGAGGCCGATCGTGAGGATCGCCAACCCGGCGAACAGCAGGCCGATCTCGCCGGTGTTGACCAGCGGGAACAGCGTGAACACACCGACCAGCTGCAGCGCCCAGCCGACGATGTACGTCGTGCGGCGGCCGATGCGGTCGGACAACCACCCCGCGAGGAGCGTGGTGAGCAGCCAGGTGACCGCAGATCCGGCGACCGCCCAGAGCACGGGGCCGCGCTCGAGGCCGATGGGGCCGGCGGGGTCCGTGGCGTACCCCTGGATGTATCCGCCCGTGGTCATGTAGCCCACGGCGTTGTTGCCGGCGAACACGAACGCGGCGATGATCACGAGCAGCAGATGCTTGCGGAACAGCTGCGCGATCGGCATCCGCGCCTTCTCCTTGCGCGCGGCGAGCTCGGTGAAGACCGGGCTCTCCTCGACCTTGCGGCGCACGTAGTACCCGACGAGGATCAGCACCACGCTGAGCAGGAACGGCACACGCCAGCCCCACGCGAGGAACTGGTCGCCGGGGGCGATCACCGTCATGAGCGCCATCACACCCGAGGCGAGCAGGAGGCCGAGAGGCACGCCGATCTGCGGGGACGCGCCGAAGATGCCGCGCTTCTTGCGGGGCGCATGCTCGACGGCCATCAGCACGGCACCGCCCCACTCACCGCCTGCCGAGATGCCCTGCACGATGCGCAGCAGCACCAGCAGGATCGGCGCCATCAGTCCGATGGTCTCGTACGTGGGCAGGATGCCGATGAGGGCGGTGGCCGCACCCATCAGGATCAGCGTCCACATCAGCACGGCCTTGCGCCCGAGCTTGTCGCCGTAGTGGCCGGCGAGGAAGGCGCCGAGGGGACGGAACAGGAAGCTGACACCGACCGTGGCGAAGCCGATCAGGGCGCTGTTCTCGCCGAGCGGGGCGAAGAAGAGCTGACCGAACACGAGCCCGACGGCCGTGGCATAGATGAAGAAGTCGTACCACTCGACCGTGGTGCCGACGACGGTGGCGAACACGACACGGCGCCGATCGGCCGCTGTCGCGATGGTTCCGGTGGGCGTGAACCCAGCCTGTGACTGCCCACTCATGGGGTGTCTCCTTTGGTTGTGACCGCATTGTCACGGCGTGCAGCGGAGCGGATCCGAAGTGCTTGCCGAGGGGTGAACCGATGATATATGATTTCGAATACGACGCACAAGGCGTCACGCACGACATCGCAGACGAGCGCAAGGAGGCGCCCCGTGACGGCCCCCATCACCCGCCCCGGCAAGATCATCGCGATCCACCTGAGCTATGCCTCGCGCGCCGACCAGCGCGGCAGGCGCCCTGCCTCCCCTTCCTACTTCTTCAAGCCGGCCAGCTCGGTCGGCGTCTCCGGTGGCACCGTCGAGCGCCCTGCCGGCACCGAGCTGCTCGCCTTCGAGGGCGAGATCGCTCTCGTGATCGGCACTCCCGCCCGCCGGGTCTCGCTCGACGACGCCTGGGACCACGTCGGCTGGGTCACCGCCTCGAACGATCTCGGCCTGTACGACCTGCGCGCGAACGACAAGGGCTCGAACGTCCGCTCCAAGGGCGGCGACGGATACACGCCGCTCGGCCCCGACCTCATCGACGCCCGCACGGTCGACCCCGCCGCCCTCCGGGTGCGCGCCTGGGTGAACGGAGAGCTCCGTCAGGAGGACACCACCGCCGGCCTCATCTTCCCGCTCGCGCAGCTCGTGGCCGACCTGTCCCAGCACTTCACGCTCGAGCCCGGCGATGTGATCCTCACCGGCACTCCCGCCGGTTCTTCGGTCATCGTCCCTGGCGACGTCGTCGAGGTCGAGGTGGATGCCCCGGAGGCCCCCGGCGCTCCGACCTCGGGCCGTCTCATCACCACCGTCACGCAGGGCGAGATGCCCTTCGACGGCGACCTCGGATCGCTCCCCGCCGTCGACGACCTGCAGCGCACAGAAGCGTGGGGCTCTCGCGAGGAGGCAGGCCTGCCGCCCCTCGAGAAGACGCACGGGCTCTCCCCCGAGCTGCGCGCCCAGCTCCTCGAGGCGCCGACGGCCGGTCTGTCGGCGCAGCTCCGCAAGCGTGGACACCACTCCTGCTTCATCGACGGCGTGTCCGTGAACATCCCCGGCAGCAAGATCGTCGGCACCGCGAAGACGCTGCGCTTCGTGCCGTTCCGCGAAGACCTCTTCGCCTCCCACGGCGGCGGCTACAACGCCCAGAAGCGCGCGTTCGACGCCGTGGAAGAGGGCGAGATCATCGTGATCGAAGCCCGAGAGGATGCCACGACCGGCACCCTCGGCGACATCCTCGCCCTGCGCGCGAAGGTCCGCGGAGCGGCCGGGGTCGTCACCGACGGGGGCGTCCGCGACTTCGACGCCGTGGCCGAGATCGGTCTCCCCGTGTTCTCGCAGGGCGCGCATCCGTCCGTGCTCGGCCGCAAGCACGTGCCATGGGATGTGGACGTCACGATCTCCTGCGGCGGCGCGACCGTGCAGCCGGGCGACATCATCGTCGGCGACAGCGACGGCGTGATCGTCATCCCCCCGGCGCTGGCTGCCGAGGTCGCGGCGAGCGCCGTCGCGCAGGAGATCGAAGACGCCTGGATCGCCGAGCAGGTGGCCGCCGGCCACCCCGTCGACGGGCTGTTCCCTCTGAACGCCGAGTGGCGAGCCCGCTACGAGGAGGCCATCTCGGACCGGAGCGCCGGCGATCGGAGCGCACGATGACCACGACGGCGGCCAGCAAGTCCGAGGTGGCTTACGAGTGGCTCCGCTCCCGCATCACGGGTCATATGTTCAGCCCTGGATATCGTCTGGTGCTGGGATCCATCGCGGACGACCTCCAGATGAGCGTCGTCCCGGTGCGCGAAGCCATCCGCCGCCTCGAAGCCGAAGGACTCGTGACGTTCGAGCGCAACGTCGGCGCACGCGTGACCCTCGTCGACGAGAGCGAATACGCCCACACCATGCAGACGCTCGGCCTCGTCGAAGGCTGCGCCACCGCGCTCTCCGCTCCCCTTCTCGACGACGCCGCCCTCGATGAGGCCACCCGCATCAACGAGCGGATGGCGCAGATGCTCGACCAACTCGACGCCCACGCCTTCACCGAGCTCAACCGCCAGTTCCATTCGGTGCTGTTCGAGCCGTGCCCCAACCCGCATCTGCTCGATCTCGTGCACCGCGGCTGGTCGCGGCTCTCCGGCATCCGCGACACGACGTTCGCATCGATCCCCGGACGCGCCCAGCACTCGGTCGAGGAGCACACCGAGATCCTCGATCTCATCCGCGCGGGTGCCGACCCTCTCGAGATCGAACTCGCCGCCCGCAACCACCGCTGGCGCACCATGGACGCGTTCCTCGACGCGCTGCACGCCCGTTCCACCCAGACGACTTCCGACCAGACGACTTCTGCCCAGACGACCGGAGAATTCTCATGACCGATTCGCGCATCCCCGCCGACCTCCCCGACCACATCCAGCACTACATCGACGGCGCATTCGTCGACTCCGTCGATGGAGACACGTTCGACGTGCTCGACCCGGTCACCAACCAGGCGTACACGACGGCCGCAGCGGGCAAGAAGGCCGACATCGAGCTCGCCGTCGCCGCCGCGAAGCGCGCGTTCGATGAGGGCCCCTGGCCGCGCATGCTCCCCCGCGAGCGGTCGCGGGTGCTGCACAAGATCGCCGACATCGTCGAGTCGCGCGATGCGCGTCTGGCCGCGCTCGAGTCGTACGACTCGGGCCTCCCGATCACGCAGGCACTGGGTCAGGCCCGTCGCGCCGCCGAGAACTTCCGCTTCTTCGCCGACCTGATCGTCGCGCAGTCCGACGACGCCTTCAAGGTGCCAGGGCGCCAGATGAACTACGTCAACCGCAAGCCGATCGGCGTCGCCGGGCTCATCACACCGTGGAACACGCCCTTCATGCTCGAGTCGTGGAAGCTCGGTCCCGCGCTCGCGACCGGCAACACGGTCGTGCTGAAGCCTGCCGAGTTCACGCCGCTCTCCGCGTCCCTCTGGGCAGGCATCTTCGAGGAGGCGGGGCTGCCGAAGGGCGTCTTCAACCTCGTGAACGGCCTCGGCGAGGACGCGGGCGACGCGCTCGTGAAGCACCCCGACGTGCCGCTCATCTCCTTCACGGGTGAGAGCTCGACCGGACAGCTCATCTTCGGCAACGCCGCGCCGTTCCTCAAGGGGCTGTCGATGGAGCTCGGTGGCAAGTCGCCCGCCGTGGTCTTCGCCGACGCCGACCTCGAGGCCGCCGTGGACGCCACGATCTTCGGCGTCTTCTCCCTCAACGGCGAGCGCTGCACGGCTGGATCCCGCATCCTCGTCGAGCGCTCGATCTACGAGGAGTTCGTCGAGCGCTACGCCGCTCAGGCGAAGCGCGTCAAGGTCGGCTACCCGCACGACCCCGCCACGGAGGTCGGTGCCCTCGTTCACCCCGAGCACTACGAGAAGGTCATGAGCTACGTCGAGATCGGCAAGACCGAGGGCCGCCTCGTCGCCGGCGGCGGTCGTCCCGAGGGTTTCGAGGAGGGCAACTTCGTCGCGCCGACCGTGTTCGCCGACGTCTCCCCCGACGCCCGGATCTTCCAGGAGGAGATCTTCGGACCCGTCGTCGCGATCACGCCGTTCGACTCCGACGAGGAGGCGCTGTCGCTCGCGAACAACACCAAGTACGGACTCGCCGCCTACATCTGGACCAACGACCTCAAGCGGGCGCACAACTTCGCGCAGTCGGTCGAGGCCGGCATGGTGTGGCTGAACAGCAACAACGTGCGCGACCTCCGCACCCCGTTCGGCGGCGTGAAGGCCTCGGGTCTCGGTCATGAGGGCGGCTACCGCTCGATCGACTTCTACACCGACCAGCAGAGCGTGCACATCACGCTCGGACCCGCCCACAACCCGACCTTCGGCAAGAACTGACCCACTGTCTCGTTCCGGTCGCACTCTCCGCCGCCCCACCGACGCGGATGCGACAGAGAGTGCGACCGGAACCTCACGCAAGGACGCTGACATGACACACCGCGACGACATGACCCTGACCTCCTCCGGCTTCTACGTCTCCCAGGAGGCGCCGATCCGCTCCGAGAACCCCATCGCGACGCCGCAGAGCTCGCCGCCGGACATCCTCCGCTGCGCGTACATGGAGCTCGTGGTCACCGACCTCGCGGCCTCGCGGCAGTTCTACGTCGACATCCTGGGCCTGTACGTGACCGCGGAGGACGACGAGGCGATCTACCTGCGGTCGACGGAGGAGTTCATCCACCACAACCTGGTGCTGCGCAAGGGCCCGATCGCCGCCGTGGCCGCCTTCTCGTACCGGGTCCGCACTCCCGAAGACCTCGACCGCGCGGTGGAGTTCTACACCGAGCTGGGCTGCGATGTGCGACGCGATGAGAACGGCTTCGTCACGGGCATCGGAGACTCGGTGCGCGTGGTCGACCCGCTCGGCTTCCCCTACGAGTTCTTCTACGCGACAGAGCACGTCGAGCGGATGTCGTGGCGCTACGACCTGCACATCCCCGGCGAGCTGGTGCGGCTGGACCACTTCAACCAGGTCACCCCCGATGTGCCGCGCGCCGTGGGGTTCATGCAGGATCTCGGATTCCGCGTCACGGAGGACATCCAGGACGACGAGGGCACCGTCTACGCCGCCTGGATGCGCCGCAAGCCCACGGTGCACGACACGGCCATGACCGGCGGCGACGGCCCCCGCATGCACCACGTGTGCTTCGCGACCCACGAGAAGCACAACATCCTCGCGATCTGCGACAAGCTCGGCGCGCTCCGCCGCTCCGACTCGATCGAGCGCGGCCCCGGGCGTCACGGCGTCTCGAACGCCTTCTACCTCTACCTGCGCGACCCCGACGGCCACCGCGTCGAGGTGTACACGCAGGACTACTACACGGGCGACCCCGACAACCCGGTCATCACGTGGGACGTCCATGACAACCAGCGTCGCGACTGGTGGGGCAACCCCGTCGTCCCGTCCTGGTACACGGATGCCTCGCTGGTCCTCGACCTCGACGGCAACCCGCAGCCGGTCGTGGCCCGTACCGACGACTCCGAGATGGCGGTCACGATCGGCGCCGATGGTTTCTCGTACACGCGTGCGGACGACGACAAGGACATGCCCGAGTACAAGCAGGGCGAGTACAAGCTGGGCCACCAGCTCTAAGGGGGCACGGATGCTGTCAGCAGAGACGATCACGCAGATCGCGGCGGAACTCGCGGAGGCCGACCGCACGCACTCCGTGATCCCGCGCATCACGGCTCGGTACCCGGAGGCCACGGTCGAGGACTCCTACGCGATCCAGGGGGTCTGGCGCGACTCGCAGATCGCCGCGGGCCGTCGACTCGTCGGTCGCAAGATCGGATTGACCTCGAAGGCGATGCAGCAGGCCACGGGCATCACCGAGCCGGACTACGGGGTGATGTTCGACGACACGGTCTACGACTCGGGAGCCGATATCCCGGTCGACCACTTCTCGAACGTGCGCATCGAGGTCGAGCTCGCCTTCGTGCTGAAGACCCCGCTCGAGGGCCCCGACTGCACCCTCGACGACGCTCTCGCGGCGATCGACTACGCCGTCCCCGCGCTCGAGGTGCTGAACTCGCACATCGAGCTCGAGGGCCGCACGATCGTCGACACGATCAGCGACAACGCGGCGTACGGCGCGATGGTGCTCGGCACCGTGCGCAAGCGCCCCGATGAGATCGACCTGCGCTGGGTTCCCGGTGTCCTCTCCCGCAACGGTGAGATCGAGGAGACCGGTGTCGCCGCCGGGGTGCTCGGTCACCCGGCCACCGGGGTCGCCTGGCTCGCGAACAAGTTCCATCAGCACGGCGCGCGTCTCGAGGCCGGAGAGATCATCCTGGCAGGATCGTTCACACGCCCGATGTGGGTGTCGCGTGGCGACGAGGTGCTGTGCGATTACGGACCGATGGGAACAATTGCATGCCGCTTCGTCTAGCCCCTTCGTTCCGCGAGCAGATCGCGGACTCCGATCGCCCCTTCGTCGGCATGTGGGTCTGCTCCGGCAGCCCGCTGCTCGCCGAGGTCGCCGCGGGGTCGGGACTCGACTGGCTCCTGATCGACATGGAGCACTCGGCGAACACGCTCGAGTCCGTGCTCGTGCAGCTCCAGGCTGTCGCCGCGTACCCGGTCGCCCCGCTCGTGCGGGTGCCGTCGAACGACACCGTCGCGATCAAGCAGATCCTCGACCTCGGAGCGCAGAACCTGATCGTGCCGATGGTCTCCTCCGCAGACGAGGCCCGCGCCGCCGTCGCGGCCACCCGCTACCCGCCCGAGGGCGTGCGCGGAGTGGGCAGCGCCCTCGCCCGCAGCGCGCGCTGGAACCGTGTCGATCGCTACCTGCAGGAATCGGCGCAGCACATCTCGCTCACGGTGCAGATCGAGACGGCGGCGGGCGTCGAGGCCGCAGCCGACATCGCCGCGGTCGACGGCGTCGACGCGGTTTTCGTCGGCCCTTCCGATCTGTCCGCGTCGATGGGCCTGCTCGGCCAGCAGACCCACCCCGAGGTCACGGCTGCCGTCGAGAAGGTCTTCGCCGCGGTCAAGGCGGCAGGTAAAGCCGTCGGCGTCAACGCGTTCGACCCTGCAACCGCCGACGCCTACTTCGCCGCCGGTGCCGACTTCGTGGCCGTCGGGGCGGATGTCGCTCTGCTCGCACGGGCGTCCGAGGCTCTGGCCGCGCGCTTCATCGCCACCGACGACTCCTCCCGCGCCAGCTACTGACCTTTCGAATCGCGCACGTGGCTGTGTCCAGGATCTGGATGCAACCGTCTGCGCGATTCGAACGACTCCCGCCCGTGGCAGGATAGCCGGGTGCACAGGAGCGAGGTCGTGAGGTGAGCCGCGGGCTCGCCGCGATGCAGGACCGCAACTTCCGCTGGTTCTTCCTCGCCCGGGCGATCACGATGATCGCCGGGTCGATGTCCTCGATCGCCCTCGCCTTCGCGGTCCTGGAGATCGACAACGACGCGCGATCGCTGTCCTTCGTGCTCGCCGCCTTCACGGTGAGCAACATCGTGTTCGTGCTGTTCGGCGGCGTGATCGCCGACCGACTCCCCCGGGCGCTGATCATCCAGGCCTGCTATGTGGTCGACATCCTGTCGATCGGCACGATCGCCGCGCTCCTGTTCACCGGCAACGCCACGATCCCGCTCCTCGTGATGCTCTCGATCGTCAACGGCGCTTCGACGGCGTTCGTGCTGCCGGCGATGCAGGGCATCATCCCGCAGCTCACGACTCCCGAGCATCTGCAGCAGGCGAACGCGATGCTGTCCTTCGTGCGCTCAGCCGTGACCATCGGCGGCCCGATCATCGCGGGCGTCCTGGTGGCGACCGCGGGCCCGGCCTGGGCGATGGTCGTGCAGGCGACCGGATGGGTGATCGCGATCCCGGTGCTGGCCCTGGTGAAGCTCCCTCCCCCGTCGCACGCGGGCGGCACCACGATGTTCCACGACCTCCGCATCGGATGGCGGGAGTTCTGGAGTCGCTCATGGCTGTGGACGATCGTGCTGGCCTTCATGGTCATGAACGCCATCCACGTCGGCGCCTGGGGTGTCGTGGGCCCGTACATCGCGAAGAACAACGATCTGCTCGGCATCACCGGATGGGGCTGGGTCGTGAGCGCCGAGGGCGCCGGTGTGCTGCTGATGACGCTGCTGCTGATGTGGTTCCCGCTGCGACGACCGCTGCGCTACGGCATGATCGGCATGGCCGCCTTCGCGATCCCCGTGACGATCCTGGGCGTGCACCCCGCGGTGGTCCTGCTCGCCATGGCCGCGTTCATCGCGGGGGCGGGGGCCGAGGTCTTCAGCACGGGGTGGAACCTCGCGATGATGGAGAACATCCCCGGCGAGAAGCTCTCCCGGGTGTCGAGCTACGACATGCTCGGCAGCTTCGTCGTGATGCCGATCGGCACGCTCGTGTACGGCTGGCTGATCACACATGCCGACCCCGCGACAGTGCTCATCGCCTCGGGTGCCGTGTACGCGGTGATCGCGCTGGCCACCCTGATGGTGCCGAGCGTCTGGCGGATGGGACGCCCGGAAGCCGCGACGATCTCCGCGTGAACTAGCGGATTCATAGCATCGACCGCGAGACTGTCGGCATGACCTTCGCCGCGCTCCAGCCCCTCGCCGATCGTGCCGCCCTCTTCGTCGCACTCCGTCAGGATGCTCTCTCCGCCGCCGCCGATGCCCTCGGCGAGCACCGCTGGGACGCGGACCTGGCTGCCGGCACGCTGACCTTCACGGCCGACGCCGATCCGTCCCGCCAGCTCGTGGCCCGCGCGCACCTGATCGCGACGATCGCACCGGGACCCCGGTCGCTGCTGTGGGCCTGGGCACACCCGAGCGGCGACCCGCAGGGAGTCGCCGCTCAGCTGCACGCATACGGCAATGAGCACGGCATCGCCGAACTCACCACCGCCGAGGTCGCGTTCCCCGCCGAGGTCTCCGGCGACGACGAATGGATCGCCCAGGCGGCCCACACGGTCGGCGGCGTCGCGGTGGAGCTCACCGGGCGTTCCCCCTACTATTCCGCCCCGGTCGGCAACGGAACGCGGGCGGTCTTCCTGCTCGACGCTCCGCTCGCGCCGCTCACGGTGGCCGATGCGGTCATCGCGCTCCCCCGCGTGCTCTCCGCCGCCGTCCTGCCCGATGCACGCACGGCGGTCTGGGACCTCGCCCGCCTCGCGGGCTGGACGCTCTCCTGGACCGATGAGGCGTTCTCCGGGGCGACGGTGTCGGATGCCACGGGAACCGCGACGTTCCGCTTCGACGAGCAGGCCCGCATCAGCGGGATCGAGAGCACACTGCACAGTCAGGGGTGATCGGGCACGCTCAGGGGTGATCGGGCACAATCAGGGGTGATCGGGCACGCGCAGGGGTGATCTGCCCTGGAGGTGTGGGATTCTGGGCGCATGAAGAACGGAATCGTCCGGTTCGCCGCGCTCTACGTGTTCGACGTCGCCGTGCTGCTGCTGATCGGCCTGCTGCTGCCCGGTGTGTCGGTCGGTCTGAACGCGCTGTGGGCGTCCGTCATCCTGACCCTCGCCGCCCTGTTCGTGAAGCCGCTGCTCGCCGGGGCCTTCCGCACGTCGGCCGCGAAGTCGGCCGCCGAGCGCACCAGGACCGGCGAGAAGGTCGTGCAGTACGTCCTGGTGTATCTCGTCGAGCTCATCATCTGGGTGCTCACGGTGTGGCTGAGCGGGGTGCGTGCCTCCGGCTTCTGGGCGTTCGTGCTGCCGCCGCTCGCACTGCTGTTCGGCTGGATGATCTACGACCAGATCGACGATCGGCTGCGGGCGAAGGCGGGCGAGATCTACGATTCGGTGCAGGCACGCGTGCAGGGAGGCGCGAAGGCCCCATCCTCCGCGCCCGCCGCGCCGTCGGAGTCGCCGGAGACCCGCGCCGCCCGTGACGAGCTCCGCGACGGGCTGACGCCCGAGCAGCGACGGATGCTCGACGAACTGGGCTGATCCGGGCGGTACGCGCCCGGAGCGAGGAAAGGCGCCCTCCCGTCACCGGGCGGGCGCCTTTCTGCGCGAAGGGTCGTCGTCAGAGCGACCGTTCGGCCGCTTCCACGACGTTGGTCATGAGCAGCGCGACCGTCATCGGGCCGACACCTCCCGGGTTCGGGGAAATGTAGCCCGCCACGTCGGCGACATCGGGGGCGACGTCGCCGAACACGAGGCTCTTCCCCGTCTCCTCGTCGGTCTCGCGCGTCACACCGACGTCGAGAACGGCCGCGCCGGGCTTCACGTCCTCCGCGCGGATCAGGTGCTTCACGCCGGCCGCGGCGACGATCACGTCGGCCTCACGCAGGTAGCGCGGCATGTCGACGGTGCCGGTGTGCGTGAGGGTGACCGTGGCGTTCAGGTCGCGCCGGGTGAGCAGCAGTCCGATCGAGCGTCCGATCGTGACGCCGCGCCCGACCACCACGACATGCTTGCCGTTGAGGTCGTAGTCGTTGCGCAGCAGCAGCTCGATGACCCCGCGCGGCGTGCACGGCAGCGGCGTGTGGATCGGGCCGTTGACGTTCAGCACCAGGCGCCCGAGGTTGGTCGGGTGCAGGCCGTCGGCATCCTTGGCCGGGTCGATCCGCTCGAGGATCGCGTCGGTGTCCAGGTGCTTCGGCAGCGGCAGCTGCACGATGTAACCGTGGCAGGCCGGGTCGGCGTTGAGGTCGTCGATCAGTGCTTCGACGTCGGCCTGGGTCGCATCCGCCGGCAGCTCGCGCTGGATCGAGTTCATCCCGATCGCCTCGGACTGCCGATGCTTCATACCCACGTACAGCTGCGACGCCGGGTCGGCGCCCACGAGCACGGTGGCGATCCCGGGCGTCACCCCCTTGCTCTTCAGCGCGGCGACGCGCTCGGTGAGCTCGGCCCGGATCGCGGCCGAAGCCGCCTTCCCGTCGAGGATCTTCGCGGTCATGGTGTCTTCCTTACGTCGTCACCGCCGAGTGCACGGCCTCCCGTCGAGCGCACGGCTTGTTCACGTCGACAAGCCGTGCGCTCGGCAGTACCCCGTGCACTCGCGAGAGGGAGGTGCTGCGGAATTACTGCTGCAGGTCCGGGTAGAGCGGGAACGCGGCGGCCAGGGCGTCGACGCGGGCGCGCAGGGCCTCGACGTCGGCCCCCGGGAGCAGCGCGAGGGCGATGATGTCGGCCACCTCGGTGAACTCGGCATCGCCGAAGCCGCGGGTCGCGAGCGCGGGCGTGCCGATGCGCAGGCCCGAGGTCACCATGGGCGGACGCGGGTCGTTCGGGACGGCGTTGCGGTTCACGGTGATGTGGATGTCGTGCAGGAGATCCTCGGACTGCTTGCCGTCGATCTCGGCGTCGCGCAGGTCGACCAGAACCAGGTGCACGTCGGTGCCGCCCGAGCGTACGGAGATGCCGGCGTCCTTCACGTCCTGCTGCGACAGGCGCTCGGCGATGAGCTTCGCCCCGCGCAGCACACGCTCCTGGCGCTCCTTGAACTCGGGGGTGCCGGCGAGCTTGAACGCCGTGGCCTTGGCCGCGATCACGTGCATGAGCGGTCCGCCCTGCTGCCCGGGGAACACCGCGGTGTTGATCTTCTTGGCGAGCTCGGCGTCGTTGGTGAGGATGAAGCCCGAGCGCGGGCCGCCGATCGTCTTGTGCACGGTCGAGGAGACGACGTGTGCGTGGGGCACCGGGTTCGGGTGCAGACCTGCGGCGACCAGACCGGCGAAGTGCGCCATGTCGACCCAGAGCAGCGCGCCGACCTCGTCGGCGATCTCACGGAACGCCGCGAAGTCCATCGTGCGCGGGTAGGCCGACCAGCCGGCGATGATGACCTTCGGCTTGTGCTCGATCGCGAGGCGACGCACCTCCGCCATGTCGATCGTCGAGGTCTCGGGGTCGACACCGTAGGCGACGATGTCGTACAGACGGCCGGAGAAGTTGATCTTCATGCCGTGCGTGAGGTGGCCGCCCTGGTCGAGGGACAGACCGAGCAGGGTGTCGCCGGGACGGGCGATCGCGTGCAGGACCGCCGCGTTCGCGGAGGCGCCGGAGTGCGGCTGCACGTTCGCGAACTCCGCACCGAACAGGCTCTTGGCCCGCTCGATCGCGAGGGACTCCGCGACGTCGACCTCTTCGCAGCCACCGTAGTAGCGGCGTCCGGGGTAGCCCTCTGCGTATTTGTTCGTGAGCACGGAGCCCTGCGACTGCAGCACCGAGACGGGCACGAAGTTCTCCGACGCGATCATCTCGAGGAAGGTCTGCTGACGCTTCAGCTCGCGATCCAGGACCTGAGCGATCTCGGGGTCGACCTCGGAAAGCGGGGCGTTGAAGTAACGGTCGGTCATGATGACGTGCTCCTTTGACAACGGATTCGAAAGGGGTGTTCCTATCGGCCCAGGCGCGCGGTCGAATTCCGTGGTCAGTCGCTCCCCGGTGGTAGTCCACCCAGACGCCAGTCGCGACGGTTACGAGCATAGCCGATGCGAGCCGCCGCGCACGCTGCCGTCTCATGGCGGTCGCAGAATCGATTCGAGTTCTGCCATTCCGCTGAGCGGCACCGACGGGTAGGTTTTGTTCATGGTCCTTCCTCATCCTCTTCCGCTCGTTCCCGTGCCCGTGTCCGCCGTCGCACGAGAGGGACGGATGCCGATCACCGCGAAGACGCGCGTGCGCGGTTCCTCCCCCGCAGCCGCCCAGCTGATCGACGCGGTCGAGCGCCGCAGTGGCATCCGGCTCTCCGTCGTCGACGAGGCCCTCGCCGACATCGAGTTGATCGTCGACCCGGAATCCTCGGCGCCGGAAGGCTACACACTCGAGATCGGCGATCAGGCCATCGTCGTCGGGGCCGACGAGGCAGGGCTCTTCTACGGTGTGCAGACACTGCTGCAGCTGCTGCGCCAGGACGACTCCGGTTGGGCGCTGCTCCGCGCCGACGTCGCGGACTCCCCGCGCTTCCCGCGACGGGGCGTCATGCTCGACGTCGCCCGGCACTTCTTCGGCGTCGACGATGTGAAGAGGTTCATCGACAGCACGAGTGCGCTCAAGTTCAACCACCTGCACCTGCACCTGAGCGACGACCAGGGGTGGCGCGTGCACATCGACTCCTGGCCGCTGCTCACCGAGCGCGCCTCCGGCACGTCGGCGAACGGCGACCCCGGCGGCTTCTACTCGAAAGACGACTACCGCGAGCTCGTGGCGTACGCCGCCTCGCGCCACATGATCGTGATCCCCGAGATCGACCTGCCCGGGCACACCCACGCGATCGGCGTGGCCTACCCCGAGCTCGTCGAGGCGCCGGTGCTGAACGACAACCTCATCGCGGATTCCGCGCGTCTGGGCCAGCCGTTGCCCGTCGCCGGCGAGACCTACCTCGGCTGGGGTGTCGGCCATTCCAGCGTCCGCATCCACGAGGAGCGCACGTACGAGTTCGTGCGCGACGTCGTCCGCGAGTTGGCCGAGATGACGCCGGGGCCGTACATCCACATCGGCGGCGACGAGTCGCTCGGCACTCCCCAGGCCGACTTCGATCTGTTCGCCGCGCGTGCGACCTCGATCGTCGTGGAAGAGGGGAAGATCCCGATGGCCTGGCACGAGATGGGCTCCGCGGCGAACATCGCCGAGGGCACCGTCGGGCAGTACTGGGGGAAGACCACGCCCGAGGGCACTCACGCCGAGGAGGCCGCCCATTTCGTCGATCGGGGCGGCGCTCTCCTCATGTCGGCGGCTGACGTCACCTACCTCGACATGAAGTACGCGGAGGACTTCCCCCTCGGACTCACCTGGGCGGCGATCATCGACGTCCGCTCCGCCTACGAGTGGGAGCCCACCGCGGTGCTCGACGTCCCCGAGGCCGCGATCCTCGGTGTGGAGGCCCCTCTCTGGTCGGAGACCACCCGCACGATCGACGAGGTCGAGCAGCTGGTCTTCCCGCGCGCCGCTGCGCAGGCCGAGGTCGCCTGGTCGCCACGAGAGGCACCGGAGCGCACGTGGGAGTCGTTCCGCCTGCGGGTCGGGTCGTTGGCGCCGCTGTGGAAGGCTGAAGGGGTCGATTTCCACCCCGCAGACGAGATCCCCTGGAGCGCACGTTGAGCACCCACTCCTCTTCGACCGGTTCGCTGGTCATCCACTCCGCGCGGATCGTCGATCGCGGCGACATCGTCGAGGACGGCTGGATCCGGGTCGAGGACGGTGTCGTGACGGCCCGCGGGACGGGATCGGAATGGACGCCGGCGGACGAGATCGTCGACGCGACCGCCGTCGCCGGCGCGGGCGCCCTGCTCACTCCCGGCTTCATCGACATCCACGGGCACGGAGGCGCCGGTGCCGCGTTCGACGACGGCGTGGAGGCGATCCGCACCGGACGAGACCTGCACCGCGCGCACGGCACCACCCGCGCGGTCATCTCGCTCGTGACCGCGTCGCTGGACTCCCTCGCCCGCAGTGTCGCGCTCATCGCGGATCTGACCGAGACGGATACCGACATCCTGGGATCGCACCTCGAAGGGCCCTTCCTCGACCCCGGGCATCACGGAGCCCACGAACCCTCGCTTCTTCGCCATCCGGCGGCCGCGGATGTCTCCCGCCTCCTGGATGCCGGCCGCGGCACCGTCCGTCAGGTCACCATCGCGCCGGAGCTCCCCGGCGGGATCGACGCGATCCGACAGATCGTGGCAGCGGGTTCCGCGGCCGCCGTCGGCCACACCGATGCGGATGCCGCCATGGCGATCGCCGCGTTCGAGGCGGGAGCCTCCATCCTCACCCACGCGTTCAACGCGATGCCGGGGATCCATCACCGCGCCCCGGGGCCGGTTCTCGCGGCGGCGGCCGATCATCGTGTGGTGCTCGAGGCCATCGCCGACAACGTGCATCTGGACCCGCACGTCGTCAAGCTCGTCTTCGACTCCGCCCCCCGTCGGGTCGCGCTGATCACCGATGCGATGGCGGCCGCCGGGAGTGCCGACGGCCACTACGACCTCGGCGCGGTGAGCGTCACGGTGCGCGACGGCTTGGCGAGGGCTGACGACACCGGATCGATCGCCGGATCGACGCTGACGCAGGACGTGGCCCTGCGGCGGACGGTGCAGGCAGGCGTGTCGCTGCCCGAGGCCGTCCGCGCGCTCACGGAGACGCCGGCACGGGCGATCGGCCGCGATTCCGCTCTCGGCGGTCTGCGCAACGGGATGCTCGGCGACGCCGTGCTCCTGGATGCGGAACTGCGCGTCGCGCGCGTGTGGTCAGGACCCCGGCTGCTCGTCTGAGACGGCGCCGCGCGCGACGCGCAGCTCTGCGCTCTCCGGTCATGCATGTGTGACGGGGCGGGAGGCCGCCGTTCCCCAGATCGGCGGCCTCGTTCCCCCTCGTGAGACGGGCGGCCGGGTTCTCCTCCCCCGAGGATCCCGACCTGCCCGACCAGTGCGAATGCCCCCCGCACCAGTGCCTGGATCCCGCCCCCCGGTGGGATCCTCACGGCTGTCTCTATGGGATGAGACGACGCTCCTCCCGATTCATTACGCGACTTCTCGAAATTCCTTCG
>NZ_JARD01000016.1:0-9441 GCF_000708345.1 Microbacterium sp. Cr-K32
GTGTGTCAGCTGCCGGCGAGCTGCTGGTCCAGGTCCTGGATCGCCCGCATCATGCCCAACAGCGACTCGGACATGTCGTTGATGCCGTCGACCGCGGTCTTCAGACCCGTCGTCAACTCCGTGTACCCCTCACCGAACTTCCCCGACGCATGCTGCGTCTTGAAGTCCTCACCCAGAAGAGTGTCCACCTGACCCTTCAACGTGTCCAACTGACCCTGAATGTCATCACGAGCCTGCGACAGCGACGACGCCACCTGCTCCATCTCCGCATAAGACGCACCGAAATCGGCCATCGTCCACACCTCCGCCAATCGAGAGAACCGGACCCCTCCGGCCCGAACAACACCCACCCTACGGCGCACCCACGAACACCGTCGATGGGGACAACTCCCCATCCCCGCACAGGGCTCGATGCGTGTCGGTACGGGGTCAGCCGTTCAGCACCCAGTCGTCCCCCGGGCGCACCACGGCGGAGACGAGCTCTTCGAGACGCTCGGGGTCGGACCGCGGGACGAAACCGCTGAGCGAAGCAGTGGTGAGAACAGCCTCGGCGAACGGCTCGACGAACGCCATCCCGTAGGGCACGACAGGACCGAGCATCGCGCACACGGTCGTACCCTCACCGAAGAAGATCCAGCGGCGCGTCGCGAAGTCGAGACCGTTCTCCCGCTGCGCGAGGGTGGAGGAGAACCCGGTGCCGAGCGCGTCGGTTTCGGTGAGTCTCGGCGTGACGGGCAGGATCGCGGTGCTCGACCAGAGGAAGTCCGCCTGCTCCTGACGCGAGAGTTCATGCGTGATCACAGAGATCATCAGCGGTGCGACGACCCCGCCGTCGACGCCCACGACGAGCAGGAGCCTTCGGTCATCGTCGGCCTGCGCCGCCACCGCGAGCAGGGCGGTCTCGATCTGCGCCGCGACCGTGGAGTGCGCACCGGCATCGCGAGCGAAGTCCTCCGCCGTCTGACGCGCCCACGTCACCTGCTCTTGCGGTGAGAGTCGTTCGCCAGGAATCGGGATGATGCGATCAGGCGCGTACGAGAGGGCGAGGTCCATCAGCGCACCGTCCATGTGAAGGTGCTGACGTGGGTGTCGAACAGTGCCGTCCAGAGCGTGAGGTTCGGGTGATCGGCGGGAAGGTCGACCTCATGCGTCACGGTCGCCGTCCATTGCACCGCCTCGGTGAGCCTCGTTCCCGGAACCGGGATCAGGTAGTTGATCAGCAGCGACGCGACGTCTTCCCCGTCGAGGGACACCTCACGGCGCTCGGTCCACCGCACGATGCGCTGACCCTCACCGATGGCGATGCCGGCGTGGTGGCGGATCGCGCTTTCGACGAGCTGCTCCAGCGTCGCTTCGGGCGTCGAGGAACGCTTGAGCCCGACCAGGGTCGCCGCACCGATCGCCCAGGACGGCGCCGCCTCTCCCGCGAAGGCATACGCGAAGCCCTGGCGTGCCCGCAGTCCCTCGAGGGCCTCGTGCACCTTTCCTGCGAGGACGGGCCCGAAAGTCGTGTTCTGCGCACCCCGCAGGCGCGCGTCCGCCCGACGGATCAGGTCTCGTTCAGTCGCCTCGCTGAGGTCGAACGCCTCCCATCCCGGAGGGAGGAGCATCCGGTAGGGCGGGATGATCGTTCCGGAGTTTCCCGTCAGTTCCGCGCGCAGGCTGCTCATCGTCTCAGTCTTCCATGGGGCGACTCGCGTCGCTGTCGGTCACGAGAACGGATTCTGATCCGGGTCGAATGTGCCCGACCACGCACCGCCCGCGCTGTCTTTGATACCGCCGGCGATCGCGAAATGCGAAGCGAAGACGTTGCCCACCATGTCGAGCGTCTGCACCCCCGTCATCTGCGCGGCGAACGACGCGGCGCCGTTGCCCGTGAACAGTCGAGCGGAGAACTCGCCGAAACCCGTCGTGAATCCGCCGCGGATCTGGCTGAGCGTGCTCAGAGGAGCCCGCCCGGCGACGGCGTTGAAGAACCGCATGCCGTCGGCGCCGAAATCCGCGCCGCGGATCATCGCCATCGGACCACGCGCGAACTTGATCGCGGGACCGATCAGCGGGATGACCCCGATGACACCGAAAACGACATCGATGACCGACCCCTTGCCCCTCGCCAACCGCGCGACGGCCACGATCAGCGTGGCGACCGCGACGATGGCGGCGAGGGCGGCGATGATCGGGCCACCCACGATGATCGCGAGCACGGCGAGAACGATGCCGGCGACGGCGAGGAAGTCGGACATGAACTGCAGGAAGCCGTCCACGTTGTCCCAGAAGCCGTCTTCGATCTTGTCGGAGGTGTCTTCACGGATGTTGCTGGCCGCGTTGGTGAACGCGGTGTGCCAGCTGTTCCACTCGCGATCGTAGTCACCGGCACGCGCATCCCAGTCGCCGCGCGCGCTGCTCGCCGCCCCCGATGCGGCCTCGGCTGCGTCGTCACGCGCGTCCTCCGCCGCCTGCCGCGCCTGATCGTCGTCGGCATCCGCGCCCGTCGGATAGTCGGGGCTCTGCGCAGCCGCCGACGATGCGGCATCCTTCTTCTGCTGATACGTCGCCCACAGTGTCTCGAGATCGTCGAGGATCGGATCGATCGCGGCCTTCGAGGTCTCGAGGTCTGACGCATACTGCACGATGTGCGGCGCGACGGCGTCGTACAGGTCGGCTGCGCGGCCGAGCTCGGCGTGCATCTTTCCGGAGATCTCGGCGAGCTTGTCGACGGATTCGCCCTGCATGTCGGCGCCGTTGTCGACGAGGCGCTGCAGCAGCGTCGCGGAGTTGCTCATCGCGTTCGCGAGATCCTGCAGCGAGTTCCCCCGATCGCGGATCGCCTCCACATCACCGGTCAGAGCGCCGATCGGGTGACCCGCCGGCGAGGTCATGGGCATGTACTCGTACACGGTCAGCCTCCGCTGTTCTCGGACTTGGATGCGGCGTCACGGTCGAAATCCTGGAATCCCTTGATCACCGCAGCCACGTACTCTTCGACCGTCTTGCAATCATCCATGAGCTGCTTACGGCGGTCGTCCCAGCGCCCCTCGAAGTCGGATGCCGCATCGCGCAGCGCACGCTCGCCGTAGGGTGAGCCCACGGCGCTCTCGAGATCGTTGCTGCGCGAACCGGCGTGCTCGAACTCCTCGATGATGTTCTTCAATTCGGTCTGCAACGGCTCGAGATCTCCGTACTTCAGCTTGACGCCGTCACCCACGTCCGTCCCCCTCATGAAACGTTCAGATCGAAGGGACCGGCTGCGGAGCCGGCCCCCTGAAAGTGTCCGTCGCGGCGATCTGATCGCCCCGACTATGCAAACTCTACGAAGAGAATCACCCTTCGGTCGATGGGGACAACTCCCCATCCCAGGATGACCCGTCGCTGTTAGCCCGTCGTGATCTTGGTGATCAGGGCGGCGGCCACGAGACCTACGAGAAGCGGGACGAGACAGCCGACAGCCGCCGCCCGCCCGCCCTTGGGAGCGGCGAACAAAGCCTCCCGCCGCGTGCGACGAGCAGGATCCGCCTCCGTGACACCCGCCGTCTGCTCCGCGCGTCCGCGGACTTCCAGCAGTGACACCAGCGCGGCGAGATCCTCGATCCACTCCCAGTACGCGGGCTCAGCCATCGGGAGGTGCCGTCGGGCGATGACGTAGACCCGGTCGCCGACGACTTCGACGTCGCACCGCTCGGCGACCGCCGTCAGTGCCGCCTGCACGTCCGGAGAGAGCAGATGACGTACCGGCTCCTCCGTCGCCCGCGTCGTGAAGACCTCGAAGCGCGCGGCGAAGTCGCCCTCGATCTGCACGCGCTCCTGCGGCGCAGTCG
Source organism: Microbacterium sp. Cr-K32 (assembly GCF_000708345.1). Classification (NCBI taxonomy): domain Bacteria; kingdom Bacillati; phylum Actinomycetota; class Actinomycetes; order Micrococcales; family Microbacteriaceae; genus Microbacterium; species Microbacterium sp. Cr-K32. The sequence continues at coordinate 3,816 of NZ_JARD01000016.1, forward strand.
GCTCCCATCCGGATGCCGCGACTGCGGGTGACTTGGTCACGAGGACCATCGGCGGCAGCGAGCCGGTCAGCGCGAACTCGACGTAGTTCGCGACCCGCGGCATGCGCGCGCGGGCGACCCAGGTGTCGAACGAGTAGTTCGCGGCCTCGAACGGGCGCGGGGACGGGCCGGAGACGATGTCGCTGGCGACTCGCGAGGTGCCGATTCCGAACAACGCTGCCGGCCGCTCAGGGTCGAGTTCGCCGGTGCGATAGGTGAGTCCGTTCGCCGCTGTGAACTGCTCGAGGCGGTACTCCTCGATCTCCCGCTCGCGCGGACCCCGGAGGTGGGATCGGATGCGGCCGACCGCGAGCGGCAGCACCATCAGCACAGCCAGAACGACGGTCGTCAGATCGGCGCCGTCGGCACCGAACATGAACTGCACGGCCACGACGGCCAGGGCCGCGAGTGCACCGGCGCCGACGACCAGCACGACCGATTGGAAGACGACCCAGCCGGAACCGAGCACCACGCCGAACCGGCGCCCCTCCCTCGTCACACGCTCACGGCTCTCCTGCCGCGCACGCACCGGATCCACACGCGCGCGCAGCGCGGCGTCGTCGAAGGTGACCGTCATCGTTCGCCCCTCCTTCGGAACCGATGCGTGTGCGCGCTCGCGCTCAGCGGACTGGCGTCCATGTGTCTCCTTCGATGAGTGGCAGCTGTACCGTGACCTGGCGTCCCGCTTGTACGAAGATGCCTCGACCGTCCGGGAAATCCGTGCGCTTGACCTTGGGGAACGGGACTTTGAAGATCGCATCGCCGTCGAACGCATCCGGCTTGAGAACAATGCCCTTGCGCCCGGCTTTGAAGTCGCCGATGAATCCGAAGCCGCTCGTCACCTGGGTGACGTCGGCGTCGCCCACCAGCAGGTGATCGCTCCGGTTGATCGCCTGGAAGAGCGCCTTCATCTCGCGTTCGGCGGGGCCGTCCGCGAACTGGGGCACGTCCTCGACGATGACGAGCATGCGCACCGGAATGGTTTCGTCGACGGCGATCTCGGCGATCTCCTTCGCGAGCTCTTTCGCGTCCTCCGGGGTGACCGCGCTCCGCGTCCAGTCGACGTAGCCCTTGAGCTGGGCTCGGCGACCGCCGAAGTGGAACAGCTTGACCTCGGGGTCGAACCGCCGTATCGACGTGATGATCCCCTTGAGCGCGGTGGTCTTGCCCGACGATGGCGGACCGGCGACCACGAAGGTGCCGACAGGGTCGAAGTCGCGTGCGGCCAGCGTGTCCTCCGCGACGCCGAGCACCGGGAACTCGCCCAGACGATCCGGGAGATCGCGCACGGACAGGCGGGTCGGCAGGGCGCCGATCTCCGGCACCTCCCTCGCCCCGGCCGCGCGCAGAGCCGTCGCGTGCTGTTCCAACAGCTTGGTCTGCTCAGCCACGTTCGGGGTGCCGCCCAACGTCGCGATCTGCGTCTCCCGCCCGTCGACGATCGCGCGACCGGGAGCCGAACGCTCGTCGAGCACGTCCTTGGGCGCGTTGAGCATCGCGTACCCGGATTCGTCGGAGAGCCGCAGGACCACGCGCCGCGACACGTTGGCGCTGACCGCGGTGGGCACGGAGCCCGAACGGTCGGCGCTCGCGATCACGTGCACGCCCAGCGGGCGCCCCTCTCCGAGAATGCGCATGAACGTCTGGTAGAACGGCATCCGCGCGGTGGTCGACTCCCACTCGCTGCGGAACTGCGGGAACCCGTCGATCAGGATCAGGATGCGGGCCTCATCCTTTCCGGTGATCTCCCGGTACTCGGTCAGGCTGGAAGCGTTGGCGGCGCTGAAGCGCTTGCCGCGGTCGTCGAGCACGGCGGCCAGCGAACGCAGCACGCGCTGCACGCGCTCGGAGTCGTCGCCGGAGATGATCGAGCCGACGTGGGGCAGCATCTCGAGGCTCTTCAGCGCACCCGATCCGAAGTCGAGGCCGTACACCTCGACGTTCGAATGCGCGGGCTCGAAACCCGCCGCGATCGCGATCGTGCGCAGGACCGTCGATTTGCCCGATCCGCTGGTCCCGTAGACCAGGAGCGACCCGTCCTTGTCGGGATGGAAGTACGCGGGCTCCTGCAGCTGCCGCTCCGGGACATCCATCTTGCCGAGCAGCACCTGCCCGTCGCCGAGCACCGGGAGGTCGCGCAGATCGACGGCGCCCTCGAGGTCGTCGAGCCACGGACGCCGGGGCGCCGGGATGCGGGCCTCGCGTGCCGCGTTCACGAGTGTCGCCACGATGCGCTTCTGGTCGTTGGGTCCGAGATCCTCATCGTGGGAGTCGGATTCCGGAGCCTGCTCGGCCTCCCAGGTCTGGATCGAGCCGAAGCGGAGCTCGGCGACCTTGACCTCGGCGACCTGCGCCTCGTCGGTCGTCCACCCGCCCGCGTAGGCGGACTGGAACGGCACGAGGCGACCCGGACCGGTCTTCGCGATGCCGCGTCCGGGCAGCGAGGGCGGGAACGTCGCCGCCACCGGATCGTCCACGACGTCTTTCGAGTCGGATTCATCGGCCATCCGCAACGCGACGCGCAGGTTCGTGTTCGCGCGCAGATTGTCCTTGATGACGCCCGCGGGGCGCTGGGTGGCCATGATCAGGTGGATGCCGAGGGAACGACCGCGCTGGGCGATGTCGACGACGCCGTCGACGAACTCCGGCACTTCTCCGGCGAGCGCGGCGAACTCGTCGATCACCAGCACCAGGGCCGGTGGCGTCTCGGGATCGCGACGCTTCTCGAGCTCGAGGAGGTCCTTCGCCTTCTTGCGGTTGAAGAGGTGCTCGCGATGGTGCAGCTCGGCGCGCAGGCTGGTGAGGGCGCGACGCACCAGGTGCGGGCTCAGGTCGGTGACCAGCCCCACGGTGTGCGGCAGGTCGACGCAATCCGCGAACGCGGAACCGCCCTTGTAGTCGACGAAGAGGAATGTGACGCGATCGGGGCTGTGGGCCGCGGCCATGCCGAGCACCCACGCCTGCAGGAACTCGCTCTTGCCGGCACCGGTCGTCCCGCCGACGAGCGCGTGCGGCCCCTGGGAGCGCAGGTCGAGGGTCATCGCGTCGGTCTGCGACTGCCCGATGATGGCGCGCAGGTTTCCGGCCTTCTTGAGCCGGGACTGCGGAGCACCGGAGCGATCGATGATGGTGTTGTTCTGACGCCACCGGTCGATCACGGCGCTCGCATCCTCGGCGACCTCGTTGCCCACCAGCGAGAGGAAGCTGACGGAGTTCGGGATGTCGGAGGAATCCTCGATCACCGTGCTGGAGTCGACGACCGGGGCGAGGCGCTTCGCGAACATGGTCATGTAGGCGTGCGAGACGCCCTCGACCTGCACCCCGCGGTAGTCCACGCCGCTGCGGACGGTACCGACCACGGCATCGGCGAGGCCGGAGCTCACATCGACGAACGTGCGGCACGCGGCGGGCAGCGCCTCGACGACCGGAGCGACGAAGAGCGCGTACACGCCGACGTCGGCGCCGCGTTCCAGGATCTGGGTCAGTCGAGCCCGGTCGACGGGAGCGTCGTTCGTGATGATCACCAGGATGGCCGTCTGGCCGGGGAACGTCGCGTCCTCTGCTGCCCGCTTGACGTCGGTCCCGTAGCGCATCGGATCCCAGTCGGCGCCGTACGGCGGCCGCGCGGACTTCGATTCCCGCGAGCGACGCAGCACGATCTCCTCCAGGCCGCTGAGCAGCGCCGTGCCCGTCGAGGCGGAATCGGCGAGGGGCATCTCCTTGAACGGGTTGCGCTCGCTCGAGGTGTGCGGCAGCCACTTGAGCCAGTCGAGCTCATTCGCCCAGCCCGGCTCGGTGAGGGCGACGGTCACCAGCTCATTGGGGGAATGCGTACCGAACAGCTGCACCGCGATCCCGCGCAGCGCATCGCTCGCGAGCGACGTCGGCCCCGCGACGCCGATGGATCCCACGCTCTGGAGCGATTCCAGGATGGGGACGTCGTCGATCATCCGGTACCGCTCCTCGAGGCGGTCGACGCGCTCGACGTACTCGACGAGCGCCTCCGGGGTCTCGGTGCGCTTGATGCGCGTGCGCGCCTCGCTCTCGCAGACGCCGAGGCGCAGGGCGAGGAAGTTCCAGTGCTCCGGTCGACGCGTCCACAGCAGGGGTCCGAGGCGCATCGCCTCATCGAACACGACGGCGACGGCGGGAACCTCGTTCTGCCGCACCTCCCGCTCCTTCGGGTGCGAGTGGTAGAGCGTCTCCTCGAGCCGCTCGAACTGCTCCTCGAACGACTCCGCCTCCTTGCGCAGACGCTGACCGATGTTGGTCTTCTGGGAGATGAAGTTACCGAACATCATCATCGGGGAGGCGGCGGCGATGAGCAGAGAGGCCGGACGCTGCGTGATGCTGAACATCGTCACGGCCAACAGGATCGGCGCGACGAGCATGGGCCAGGGGAAGAGCCGAGACGGCTGGTCGCGTGGGTAGCGCGGTTCATCCAGCTCCTGCCCCGTGAACCGTTCCTCCACGCGGGGGCTGCGATTGAACATCAGAGCACCCCCGCGCTCGAGCACCGGGTCGCCGCTGGCCGATCCGTCGAAGTCGCTCACCATGTGCACGACGAACTCGCAGTCGCCGAGCGCGAAGCTCTGTCCGGGAATCACGCGGAGCCGCTGCACGAGTCCGCCATCGACGAGGATCCCGTTCGCCGAGTTCAGATCGACCAGCTCGACGAAGGTCGCGGCGACCTCGATACGAGCGTGCCGCTTCGAGACCAGCGGATCAGCGATCGTGACGTCGTTCGCGCTATCACGGCCGATCAGGAAGTGACCGATCGGCAGCGGGAACTCCTGGCCCGCGGCGGGACCGGCGACGACCGTGAGCACGGCGGCCGGGCGCGTGCCGGCTCCTCCCACCGATACCCGGTTCGGGCCGACGTTGACCACCTCGGCGAGGAAGCCGGAGCCGATCGGAGCGTCACCGACGAGCAGGTCGGGGTTGAGCATGGTGAGCTGCTCGCTGGTCGGCGGCGCCACCGAGAGAGTGAGCACGTCGGCCGGAGCCGCGGCGATACTGCGTGCGGGGTCGGTCGTGGCGATCTGACGCGCGACGTCGGCGATCGTCGCCGTCGAGTCGGCCATCACGACCACATCGGTCAGGGGTGCTGCGGGTCGACGCAGGGTCAGCTTGACTCTCATCGCTCGTCCTCACCGCGCCGAGGGCGCATCTCACTACTCAGGGTCATGCCCACTCCACCTGGAGGGACCGGTCGCCGAAGCGCACCGTGTCGCCGGTCTTCAGCTCGGCGGGGTGTCCGGCCGGGAGGACCGTCTCCGCACCGCCCCGGATGATCGCGCTGCCGTTGGTCGACGCCCGGTCGACGACGAAGACACCTCGTCGAGCCGGCATCACCGCTATGTGCGTCTTGGACACCGAGCGAGTGTCGTCGATCACCGGCACGAGCAGCGCCTCCCCCTCGCCGGCGGCCGCACTCGGAGACCGCCCGAAGAGCGTGGTGCCGCGCACCTCGATGCGCTCGCCCGTGTCGAGCACGAGGATCGCACGGACGCCCGCGGGTGCGGGAGCAGCGGGCGCAGCAGGCGCAGGTACAGGTGCTGCAAGGGCGGGCGGTTCCGCCGCGGGC
>NZ_JARD01000017.1:0-5696 GCF_000708345.1 Microbacterium sp. Cr-K32
GTGTGTCAGCTGCCGGCGAGCTGCTGGTCCAGGTCCTGGATCGCCCGCATCATGCCCAACAGCGACTCGGACATGTCGTTGATGCCGTCGACCGCGGTCTTCAGACCCGTCGTCAACTCCGTGTACCCCTCACCGAACTTCCCCGACGCATGCTGCGTCTTGAAGTCCTCACCCAGAAGAGTGTCCACCTGACCCTTCAACGTGTCCAACTGACCCTGAATGTCATCACGAGCCTGCGACAGCGACGACGCCACCTGCTCCATCTCCGCATAAGACGCACCGAAATCGGCCATCGTCCACACCTCCGCCAATCGAGAGAACCGGACCCCTCCGGCCCGAACAACACCCACCCTACGGCGCACCCACGAACACCGTCGATGGGGACAACTCCCCATCCCCGCACACCAGTCAGCGGCGGTCGGTCGGCGCCTGCTCGGCGGTGACGGGAACCGCCGGCTCCTCGGCCAGCTGCTCCCACGCGAAGGTCGAGATCATGGCGTCGCTGAGGAGCTCGATGCCGTCGAGCACCTCGGCGGGGATCACCTCGCCGTCCGGGATCACGATGGTAGACGTGAACACGAGCGCCTTGCGACGCAGCGTTCCCGGCACGGGGATGATGTACGTCACGGTGCGTCCGCCGACGCCGTCGATCGCAGGCGCACCCGCGGGGCGCGTTGCCTCGGCGGACCAGCGGACGATGTGCCGGAGGTGTTCGTCGAGAAAGACGGCGCCGCGGAGGCGGAAGGCCTCCGTCACCCAGCCGTCGAGATTCTCGCCGTCGGGGGCGTCGAGGGCGGAGGCCGTTATCGAGAGGGGCAGGAGCTCCTCCATCGGCACGTCTTCCTGCCGATAGATCGCGAACACCTTGGTGCGGCGCATACCCTGATTGGCCTGCGCCATCATCGTGCGGAACTCCGCGTCGAGATCGGGGCGCCCGGCCTGCATGAAGATCGCACTGGCCTTGCGCACGTCCTCCTGCTGGCCCGCGTTCGTGGGCAGATGCGTGGCCCACCCCGGAGGCAGCACCAGGCGGAAGGCGGGGATGCCGTAACGGAACTCCACACCGAGATCGTTCATCTCGCTCACCGCTGTTGCGCTCTCTTCTTCGCGCGTGACTCGACGAGGGCATTGCCGGGGAGCGCGATCGCGCTGAGACGCGCCGTCCCCAGCCCGGAGCGCTTGGCTCCCTTCGCCACCGATCGAGCGATCGGTCGAGAGTCGTGCGAGGCTGCGGTGGCGAGCTCACGCCAATTCGTCAGCATCTCGTCGAAGATCTCACCACGCGCAGCGCGGTTCAGTCGCGTGAGACGATGCCGAGCCTTCCGTTGTTCATGCTCGACGACAGACCATTCCGTGGCGGGATCCAGCTTGATCTCCGCCAGTCGGTCGACCAGCGCATCGAGCACCCCGTCGACCGCTTCTCGCAACGCCGGCAGGCGAAGCAGCACGCGTTGCTCTTCCGCATCCCACACCGCCGTCACCGCCTGCGCGCAGACGTAGCATGTGCGCTTCGGGAGGTTGCGGGTGGAGGCGTATCCGCAGGTGCAGCGATCCGCGACGGCTGCGAGCGCCTGATCCAGCGTCGCCTGGCCGCCCGATGCATCGCCACTGTCGTGCACCGCTTCCAGGGCATCGAGCAGAGACGCCGCTCCAGGCGCATCGACCTCGCGCAGCAGCGAGTCATATGCGCTCAGCCTCAACGCGTCGCGGGTGCGCACCCACCGCACCATGTCCTCGACAGACACGATCCCTCGGACCGAGGCTGCGTAACTCGCAAGAGCCGAGCGCTGAATGGATGCCACATGCTCGGCGAACGCGTCGGCATCGCCCCCGCGCGCCGCGTCGCTTCGCTCGATCAGACCACGAATATGCTCGGAGCCCGCTCGAGCCGCCTTCTCGTGGCGATCGGCCAACGCCGGATACTGCTCGAAGAGCTGCGCTTCGACGCCGAGGAGGTCGTACCTGCTCACTGTTCGACCGCCGCCGTCCGCGGAAGTCGGATCCCCGGGATCAGGCGCATGAGCTGCTCCTCGAACAGGACGAAGGCGGGAAGGGTCGTCCCCAGCGTATCGACAAGGATGCTCCACGTGCCGTCGTTCAGCCGCACGGTCCATTGCGTGATGAACAGCGGCTGTTCCCCTTCGAGTTGCGTGGAGCGCCGGAGGAGGAAGCCGCTGCCATGCGTCTCGGTCTGCAGTCGCACCACATCGAATCCAGCGGAGAACCGGTCGCCGTCGAAGACTTCCTCATTCGCTGCGCTCCCCGGCCCCGATGCTCGCGACACGGTGATCGTAACGAGGAGATCGCTGTACATCCGCTCCGGAGCGAACCACAATCGGGTGACACCTTCTTCGGCTTGCGAAAGCAGGGCGCCAGCGGTCGCGCGCAGCAGCGCAGCGCGCTGCGGATCGGACGTCGCGGCATCGGGCAACCTCGCGAGGGCGGCGTCGGTCCAGGCAGCCGCCGCATCGGGACCGATCTGGCTCCCGTCCACTCCGGGAAGCGGGACGAACCACGCGGCGTCGAAGTCGAGGTCCCAGACGAATCCCGCGTCTCCCGCCATCAGAGCAGCCCGTTGACGAGCCCGGCGGGCGACAACCCACCAGAGGGCTTGCCGTTCCCGGTGAGCCCCACCACTCGGTCCGACCACTTGAACGTGTTCCACGCGGCTTCGAACATCGAGTTGGTCGGTGCCTTGGCAACGTTTGCGAGCCCTTCGGGCAGCGCCGCCCGCAGCACCTCCTGGAACCGCGGGCCGGTCGACGACACCGCGTCGTTGAAGGCGACTTGGAACGATCGGTTGGCACCGAAGAAGAACCGCTCGCCGAGCCCGCCGAAGATGTTGTTCCCGAACTGACGGACTCCGGAGACACCGGACGCGTAGGAGCCGAAGTTCTGCGAGACGATGCCCCGCCACGGAGATGCGGTTCCGGCGAGACCGCGCAATCGAGTCATCTGCTGGACCGGATTGCGGAACTGACCGATGAACTCCTCTACGAACTTCGCCTTGCCGGAGAAGATCTTGCCGAGTTTGCCCACAGGCAGGATGCCCACGATCGCCCAGCCGAGGTCACCCCAGCCCTTGCGGCCGTCGAACATCAGGGCGACCGTGAGCGCCAGCGCGATGACCCCGACCACCAGAGCCGCGATCGCGAAGAACGGACCACCGATGATGAGTCCGAGCACGGCGATCGCGAGGCCGATCCAACTCACCCACTCCGCGACCACGGCGAGGACACCGGCGATGTTCTCCCACGTGGAGTCCTCGCCGATCTTGTTCGCGTCGGTCAGTCCCGAAACGGCCGTCTCGTAGGCGGTGTGCCAGCTGTCGTACTCGCCGTCGAACGCGTCGAGGTTGTCGTTGTGGGTGGTCTCCGCGGCGTTGAGGGTCGACGCCGCACCGGAGGCGGCGTTCGCGAGATTCGTGCCGGCAGTCGTGTTCGCTGCCGCGTCCTCTTCGGCCGGTGGGTTCAGCCGCGTCGAGGTGTTGTGCGCCTGGAGCGCGTCGGCGGCATCGGCCGCGTTCGACTGCGCGGTCTGCAGCTCGGTGAGGCTCGTCTGGCATTCCGCCACGATCGTGCGCATGCGGCTCTGGGCGGTCTCGAGCGCCGTCGCGTAGCTGCTCAGCGTGGTCCCGGCCGGCTTGTACCGACGCCCTGCCTCATCCAGATCCTTGTGGACGTCGTCGACGACGTCCTTGATCTTGTCCATCGCGTAGCCCTCGCCATCGATGGAGCCGTCTTTGATGCCCTTGAGCGTCGCAGCGGCACTGACCATGCTGTCGCCGAGCTCGACGATCTTCGTTCCCCGGTCGGCGATCGCCACGGCATCGCCGGCAACGACTTCGACGTCACGTCCCTTGTTCGTCTGCATCTGCCTCGCCCCCTACACCGCGGCTGGCTGACGCCCGGCACCCGGCGCGTTCCCCGACCCCGACTGCTCCATCGACGTCGCCATCTCGTTGTCGAGGCTGGTGACCTCGTCGACCGTGCCCTTGACGCGATCGGCGACCTCTTTGAGCTTGGTCAGCAGCTTGTCGCGGCTGTCGTTCCAGCTTCCCTCGAAGTCGTGGCAGCGGTCCTTCAGGCGACCGTCCCCGTACGGCCTGCCGACGGCGTTCTCGACGTCGTCCTGCTTCGCGGCCGCAGACTCCAGCTCGGACACGATCGCCGCGAGCTTCTCGCTGGTCGTCTGCAGATCACTGATCGGCACGAGCATGCGTTCGCCTGCCATGGCCCCCTCCTTCTTCCCGGACGCTACGACGTTACGGGGAAGCTCCGCCCGACGCGATGGGGAGTACTCCCCATCGGGCTGCGCCTCACACTCTCCTGCTGCTCTTCGTGCGCTTCTCGGAATCCTTGACGAAGGCCTTGATGCTCTCCGCGTCTGCACGCACCCCGAGTTCGGTGAGCGCCGCCGCACCGAGACCGCGCTTGTGCACCTTCTGCACCGTGGAGCGCAGACTCGTCGTGGACGCACGGGAAAGCGGCTCGATGAAGCTTGTCCACCGTCGCAGATCGGCACCGGCGAGCTCCGCCCGGTGTCTGCGTCCCAGACGGGCAAGGCGTCGTCCGCCGGCCTTCCTCCGGCCGAAGGCCTCGGAGTCGAGATACTCGCCGCGGCTCTCGAACACCTTCGTCTGCTGCTGGGCGACGTCGTCGATCACCTGGGCGACGTCCTCCGCATACGCGGGCATCGCCCGAAGCAGCCGCCGTTCTTCCGCCACCCAGCGCCGCAGGAGCACGTCGCAGCACTCCGGACACAGCCTCTGCGGCAGGAGGCCATCGACCGCGTAGCCGCATGCGCAGTCGATACCGGCGCGCTGCTGCACCCGATGCGGACGACCGCCGAGCTTCGCGCGCAGGAGTGAGGCTCCCACCGCGCTGCGCCCGAGCTCGTCGGCGAGGAATCCGTCGCCACTCCGGCGCTGCATCTCGGCGACCAGCAGCTCCCAACGCTCCTGGTCTGCCGGTCGGAGCAACGGGCGAGCGGAGGACGCATACTCGTCCAGCGCCGCGGTGATCTCCGCTTCCTGCGCCGCGTGTCTCAACGCGCTCGCGGATGTGACTCCCGGCCAAGACGGGAATGCGACGTGAGTCGCGAGCACCCGCATCCGCGCATCACCCGAGACTCCCGCCGCCTCGTGCAGCGCGGCCAGGGGCACGTTCGCCTCCAACACATCGCGTTCGAACTCCTCGACAGCGTCAGACGCGCTCATGCCCCCAGAGTAAACGCCCGCGAACGACGAAGAGGGCCGACCGTCGTGGTCGACCCTCTTCGTGAAACCGTGCCGTGTGTCAGCTGCCGGCGAGCTGCTGGTCCAGGTCCTGGATCGCCCGCATCATGCCCAACAGCGACTCGGACATGTCGTTGATGCCGTCGACCGCGGTCTTCAGACCCGTCGTCAACTCCGTGTACCCCTCACCGAACTTCCCCGACGCATGCTGCGTCTTGAAGTCCTCACCCAGAAGAGTGTCCACCTGACCCTTCAACGTGTCCAACTGACCCTGAATGTCATCACGAGCCTGCGACAGCGACGACGCCACCTGCTCCATCTCCGCATAAGACGCACCGAAATCGGCCATCGTCCACACCTCCGCCAATCGAGAGAACCGGACCCCTCCGGCCCGAACAACACCCACCCTACGGCGCACCCACGAACACCGTCGATGGGGACAACTCCCCATCCCCGCACA